>MEUC01000022.1:0-49839 GCA_001771545.1 candidate division WOR-1 bacterium RIFOXYB2_FULL_42_35
TAAAAGCCCAAAACTATTAGCGGAGCGTCTGAAAATTTAACCGCTAATGGCAGGAAGCTTCTTTTTTTACTACTTTCGCAACAGACCCATTGTTGGAACTGGGGCTAATCCGGATAATCCTGATTGTGAAGGAGGCAGTGGTGCAGTTCTTGGTTGTAACCCCACAGGTAACGCAGCAACTGGATGTGATGAAGGGGTGGCAGCAACCAGCGATTGTTTTAATGGTACCTCCGTTTAACTCCTCTCGTCTTTTTCTGTTTTAAATTGAGATTTCTCTATGTTATAATCTTTTCTATGCAAGTAACACTTTTTGATACGACCCTCCGTGATGGAGCCCAAACTGAAGGAATCTCTTTTTCCCTTGAAGACAAATTAAAAATCGCTAAACTTTTAGACGAGCTTGGGGTTCATTACATAGAAGGTGGTTGGCCAGGCTCAAACCCCAAAGATATTGAATTTTTTAAGGCGATCAAGGATATCTCTTTAAAAAATGCCAAAATAGTAGCCTTTTCTTCCACCAGACGGCCTAACGTAAAAGTTGAAGCTGATAAAAATATCGAGACTCTATTAGCAGCAGAAACTCCTGCGGTTTCCATCTTTGGCAAATGCTGGGATTTTCATGTTACTGATGCTTTGAAAACTACTTTGGAAGAGAACCTGGCCATGATTAAAGATACAATTGCTTATGCCAAGGCTGCCGGCAAGGAAGTCATTTTCGACGCTGAACATTTTTTTGACGGTTACAAAGCTAACAAGGCATACGCATTAAAGTGTTTAAAAGTTGCTGAAGAGGCTGGGGCAGATGTTTTATGTTTGTGCGATACCAATGGTGGCTGTCTTTCATACGAAGTCCAAAAAATCGTTATTGAGGTAAAAACCAAAACAAAAAAACCTTTGGGGATACATTGCCACAATGATTCTGAATGCGCTGTCTCCTGCACTGGCATGGCAGTCAATTGCGGGGTTATCCATGTGCAAGGTACTATTAATGGTTATGGAGAGCGTTGCGGCAATGCTAATCTTTGCTCTATTATCCCTATCCTCAAGCTAAAGATGGGGCTTGACTGTGTGACTGATAAACAGTTAAAAAGTTTAACTGAAGTTTCCCGTCACGTTGCCGAGATAGCTAATCTGCCGCCATCTGCGCACCAACCCTTTGTTGGCCGTTCAGCTTTTTCTCATAAAGGGGGTATTCATGTCTCTGCCGTGACAAAGAATTCCGGAACTTACGAACATATTAAGCCAGAAGCAGTTGGTAACGAAAGAAGGGTTACTGTTTCAGAATTATCTGGAGTCAGTAATCTTTTGGTCAAGGCGAAAGAATACAAGGTTGATCTTAAGAAAGATTCGCCGGAAATTAAAGGCTTGATTAAGGTTTTAAAAGATTTAGAACACCAGGGCTATTCTTTTGAAGAGGGAGAGGCTTCTTTTGAACTTTTGCTCAAGCGAACTTTGGGTTTGGCTAAACCAGCTTTTGAACTGGAAGAATTTAAAATTGAAACCCACAAAAAAGGCGCTGCCGGTACCAAAGTTTCTGCCCATGTTAAATTGAAAACCAAAGGCCGGGAGTATGATGCTACTGGACATGGTGATGGCCCAATTAATGCACTAGACAATGCTTTGCGCAAGGTTTTGGAAAACATCTATCCAGAGATAAAAACTGTTAAATTAACTGATTATAAGGTTCGTGTTTTGGATAGCCAGGCTGGAACTGCTGCCAATGTCCGCGTTATAGTTGAGTCGGCCGATGAAACCAGGTCGTGGGGAACTGTGGGTGTTTCGACCAACGTAATTGAAGCCAGTTGGTTAGCTTTGGTTGATGCGATTGAGTATAAGTTGATGATGGTTAGCTAGCCTTTTTCTTCTTAAGAAATACTATAAAATTTTCCCGACGGCATTAATGTATAATTATAGAATGTCGGGATCCCGATTGAGCAAAGCGAGCATCGGGATATTTTGTTTTCGATTTTTTCTTATGTTATAATCAACTTTAATATGACGAAGAATTTGCCTGTCACAACGAAAATAAATCAAGCTGGTCATTTGGAAATCGGCGGTTGTGATTTGGTGGAAGTTGCTCAAGAATTTGGCACTCCCCTTTATGTTTTAGACGAAGCAACTATCCGTGATCGCTGCCAGCAATATGTTAATGCCTTTAAAAAACATCATGCTAATACAGAGGTTATCTATGCTTCCAAAGCCTTGTGTACGGCCGCACTGCTAAAAATTGTTGCCTCCGAAGGCCTGGGTTTCGACTGTTCCTCTGGCGGAGAGATTTATACTGCTTTAAAAGCCGGTTGTGATCCTAAAAAGATTTATTTTCATGGCAATAATAAACCAAAGAAAGAGTTGGGGGAAGCGGTATCGGTTGGGGTGGGAAGAATTGTTGTTGATAATTTGCAGGAATTAGAAAATCTTGATGAGGTGACGACGCAATTAGGTAAACGGGCCGAAATACTTTTTCGCATCAACCCACAAATTGAAGCCCATACTCATGATTATATTAAAACCGGTCAGATCAATTCTAAATTTGGCATTGCCTTGGATAAGGTTGATGAAGCAGTCAAGATAGCTAAAAGTAGTAAATCAATTAGTTTAATGGGGCTTCACGCCCATATCGGCTCGCAAATTTTTGACGTCGATCCCTTTGTTGATGAAGTTAAACTCTTGCTGGCGCTGGTTAAAAAACACCAGTTGCCAGAATTAAACATTGGTGGTGGTGTAGGGGTAGCTTATACTGATGCTGATAACCCTGCTGCCATTGCTGTTTTTGCAGAGAGAATAGCGCAAGTATTGAAAGATGATGCAGCCATCAAGCTTATCTTAGAGCCAGGCAGGTCAATAATTTGTAATGCCGGAATAACGCTTTATACAATTGGTGGAGTTAAAGAAATTGCCCGGATCAAAAAATATATTTTTATTGATGGTGGGATGTCGGATAATCCACGCCCCATCCTATATCAAGCACAATATGACGCTAAAATTGCCAACAAGGCGAATATCAAACCCGAAGAAGTTGTTACGGTCGCTGGCCGTTTTTGTGAATCAGGGGATATTTTAATTAAAGATATCAAGCTGCCTAAAGTTGCGGTTGGTGATGTTTTAGCTGTGGTTGGTACGGGGGCTTATAACTATTCTATGGCCTCTAATTATAATCGTGTTGGCCGGCCGGCCATGGTGCTGCTTAATGAGGGTAATGCTACTTTAATAATTAACCGCGAGAGTTACGAAGATCTGATTTTAAATGACGTTATTATTTAAAGGAGATTAAAGTTTATGTGGGGACTGCCTTTAGGCTTGCGCTGGATGGATTTTATTGACATCAGCATTGTGGCAGTGATGTTTTACTTTGTGCTGTTGTGGTTGCAAGGTACTCGAGCAATCCCCTTAATTCGAGGGGTAATCCTGATTCTTTTCATTTATTTAACAGGCAAGATCTTAGGGCTTTATACGATTAATTGGCTTTTTGATAAATTTGTGGCTGTTATTGCCGTCATGTTAGTAGTCCTTTTTCAGCCGGAGTTAAGAAGAACGTTAGAGCGGTTTGGTCGGGGTAAACTTCTTGGGACGCTTGGTTTTGCGCCAGCGCCGCATGGCAGTTTTTATGTGCGCAATGTGGTACGAGCTGTAGAGCAGTTGTCTGAAAGCAAGGTTGGTGCCTTAATCCTTATGGAACGGACTATGGGGCTAACCGAATATTTAGAATCAGGTGTGCGGTTAGATGCCATGCTTTCAGCGGAGTTGTTGGTTAGTATCTTTAATCCCAGATCTCCCTTGCATGATGGGGCTGTGGCAATTCAAGGTGATCGAATTTTAGCTGCCAGTTGTTTGTTGCCTTTATCAGAAAGCCGCTTGCTTGATAAGCGGTTAGGAACCAGACACCGTGCTGCTGTTGGTATTTCTGAATTGTCAGATGCGCTGGCGATTGTGGTTTCAGAAAAAAGTGGCGTAATCTCATTGGCAGAAAATGGTTTTTTAACTCGCTTTTTAACTAAAGACCAGCTAGAAGAAAAACTCTTCTCGCTTTATAAAGTTGAAAAAGTCAAATCCGATAATTTCCCCTTTAAAATTGGTTCTTGGAAGATATGGAAAAAGTAACAATAAATCAGATCCGAGACCTTGCCCGCCGGCAGGCAGGTTCGAGATCAAAGATCCGAAAGATTTCTATGTTAACTGCTTACGATTACCCCATGGCTAAAATTATTGATGAGTCAGGAGTTGATATTGTCTTAGTTGGTGATTCCGTTGGCAATGTAGTCTTGGGTTATGAAAATACTCTCCCTGTTACTATGGCCGATATGATCCATCATACAAAGGCGGCGGCTAAGGGGATTAAGCGGGCTTTGTTGGTGGCTGATATGCCTAATAAGGCGGCTGAAACAGTTAAGGTTGCTGTGGAAAATGCTAGGCTCTTGCAAGCAGCTGGGGCTGAAGCCGTTAAAATTGAAGGGATTAATGACCTTGAAGCAATTAAAGCTATTATTGACTGTGGAATTCCTGTGATGGGACATTTGGGTTTTTTACCGCAAAGTATCAAAAAGAGTTGTTGTGGCAGTAAAGTTCAATGCTCGCCAGAAATCTTAGCTCAAGCTAAACAATTGGAGCAAGCCGGTGTTTTTGCCCTTGTTTTGGAATTGGTTGAGCCAGAGCTGGCTCAGAAGATAACAGAGACAATCGGGATACCAACGATTGGCATCGGTTCGGGTTCTGATTGTGATGGACAAGTTTTAGTGACCTACGATTTAATTGGGTTATCTGCCTGGTCACCAAAGTTTGTTAAAAAGAAGCTTAATCTGGGTCAGGAAATAAAAAAAGCAGTTGCTGAATGGTGTGTGTCCCTGTAGCTCAACTGGATAGAGCACCAGTTTCCTAAACTGGGGGTTGTGAGTTCGATTCTCGCCGGGGACATTCTTAGAAAGCAGCTAGCAGATAGCGGAGAGCAGAAAGTGGAAAATAGGAATATTATCTTAATAGGTTTTATGGGGGCAGGGAAGACAGTTGTTGGGCAGAAGGTTGCTCAAGAGTTGGGTTTAAAGTTTGTGGATGCTGATGAGGAGATAGAAAAGACTGCCGGAGTTGCTATTAGTGAAATTTTCTCTAAAAAGGGAGAAGCTTGTTTTAGAGATTTAGAAACGAAAGTCTTAGAGAGTCTTAGAGACTCTACAAATTTAGTTCTTGCCACTGGTGGAGGGATGGTTTTACGACCAGAAAATGTTAAAATGTTAAAACAGCTCGGTTCTTTGGTCTTGCTTTGGGCAGAGCCCAGCGTAATCTTTGAGCGGATTATAAACGAGACTCATCGGCCCTTACTTAAGGTTTCTGACCCTAAGGTAGAAATCGCCAAAATAATAAATTATCGTCAACCGATTTATCAACAAGCAGCTGATTTTGTTGTTGATACTTCAGGGTTAGGGGTTGATGAGGTTGCAGAGAAAGTAGTTAATTATATTTCGCGTAGGTCAGCCTCTTAGGCTGACCATTTGATCGGCAACCCTAAGAGGGTTGCCTACGCGGAGGAGAGAAGTTTTAAAAATGTCAAAAATAAAAGTTGATTTAAAAGAGCGGAGTTATGATATTCAGGTTGGAGCCAACAATTTGGCTGAGTTGGGTGGGATTATTGAGAAAAATAAATGGGGTAAAGATGTTTTTATTATCACCGATCCGATTGTTAATGAACTCTATGGGGATGTGCTGCGTCAGGGTTTAAAAAATTTAAAACATTGTACTATTGAAGTGCCACGAGGAGAACGCAACAAATGTTTGCGTTCAGCCGCTAGCCTTTATACCAAATTAGTGACGCATTCTGCCCATCGGGATTCTTTAATTGTTGCTTTAGGTGGTGGGGTGATTGGCGATTTAGCCGGATTTGTGGCTGCCACCTACATGCGTGGTGTTGATTATCTTCAAGTTCCAACCACTTTGTTGGCTCAGGTTGATGCGGCCATTGGTGGTAAAACAGGAGTTAATCATCCACGTTGTAAGAATATGATTGGGGCTTTTTATCAGCCCAAACTGGTTTTCAGTGATGTTCAAACTTTAACTACTTTACCGGCTAGAGAAATTTGTACCGGACTGGCTGAAGTTGTTAAATATGGCGTTATTGAGGATGCTGACTTTTTTAAGTTTTTAGAGGCTAATTCAAAACATTTAAACACTAAGGCGTTTGCGTCACCGGATACGCTCCGGGCTTCTCTCAAAGTTTGGCAAATCATTGTTACCGAGTCTGCCAAGATTAAAGCTCGAGTTGTTAAAGAGGATGAAAGAGAAGGTGGTCTGCGCATGATTTTAAATTTTGGTCATACGATTGGTCATACCTTAGAGAGTTTAACTCAGTATGAAGCTTATAATCATGGTGAAGCTGTGGCAATTGGCATGGTTGCTGCCGCCAAAATAGCTAATCGCACAACTAATTTTTCAGCTGAGTCAGTTGCTCGCTTGGTAGAGTTGTTAGAAAAATTAGGCTTGCCCACCAAGGTTGACGGCTTGCCAATTAGAAAAGTCCTTAAAGCTTTGGAAGTCGATAAAAAAGTTATAGCTGGGAAGCTCAAGTTTGTGCTGCCGGAAAAAATCGGCAAGGTTGTTATCAAAGATGATTTGTCGTTAACTGAAATAAAACTGGCTTTAAAAGAAATAGGTTGCAAGTAAATGAAAAGCGCTCAAGAACAATTAGAAATTATTAAGCGTGGGGTCATCGAAATTATCCCTGAAGCGGAACTGGTAAAAAAGTTAGCTAAGGGGAAGCCTTTGCGGATA
Organism: candidate division WOR-1 bacterium RIFOXYB2_FULL_42_35; assembly: GCA_001771545.1. Lineage (GTDB taxonomy): Bacteria > Margulisbacteria > WOR-1 > O2-12-FULL-45-9 > O2-12-FULL-45-9 > XYD2-FULL-41-8. The sequence goes on from MEUC01000022.1 coordinate 6,754, forward strand.
AAATGGGGGGCTGATCCGTCGGCTCCGGACATTCATCTTGGTCATACGGTGGTATTAAATAAATTAAAACAGTTTCAAGACTTGGGTCACGAAGTTGTTTTTCTGGTCGGTGATTTTACGGCCATGATTGGTGATCCCACCGGCAAAACGGTTACCCGTCCAGCTTTATCAGCACAAGAGGTTAAGACCAACTCTCAAACTTATCAGGATCAGGTTTTTAAAATTCTGGACCGTAAAAAAACTAAGGTTGTGTATAACCGGAGTTGGTTGACCAAGTTAAAGGTTGAAGATTTAATCAAGTTGGCCGGTAACTACACGGTTGCCAGGATGTTAGAGCGTGATGACTTTCATAAACGCTACAAGGCGGAACAGCCGATCTCTATTCATGAGTTTTTGTATCCCTTAATCCAAGGTTATGATTCTGTTCATCTTAAGGCCGATATTGAAATAGGGGGCACAGATCAGAAATTTAATATGTTGGTTGGTAGAACCTTACAAAAAGAATTTGAACAAGAGCCGCAAATAATTATTACTTTACCGTTGCTAGAAGGGACGGATGGGGTTCAGAAGATGAGTAAATCACTTAATAATTATATCGGGGTGACAGAGCCGGCAAAAGAGATCTTTGGCAAAGTTATGTCGATTTCGGATGAACTTATGCTGCGCTATTATGAGCTTTTAACCGATCTGAATCTTGATGAGGTTAAGGCGATGCATCCAATGGAAGCGAAGAAAAAAATAGCTGGTTTATTGGTTGCCAGGTTTCATGATGATAAGAAAGCCCAAGCAGCCAGACAAGAGTTTGAGGGGATGTTTAAGCAAGGCAAACTACCCGATAATATTCCTAAAAAGCTAGATTTTGTCGAAAAAGAATTGACTGTTTTGGCACTCTTAAGCAGGGTGGAGTTGGTAAGTTCCAAATCAGAAGGACGTCGTCTAATAAAACAGGGTGGGGTCAGTATTGATGGGGAGATAGTAACCGATGAAGCTATGATGGTAGATCTTAACGAGCAGAGAACGATAAAAGTTGGCAAACTCAAGTTTTACCAAGTGAAAGCAAAAGCATGAAAATTTTAATTATCGGTGCGGACGGACAGCTTGGGTCTGATCTTTGCAAAGTGATCCCTCAAGAAGAACAAATTCCCCTCACGATCAAAGATCTTGATATTACCAATCAAGAGCAGACGGTTGCCGTCCTTAAAAAGCATCAGCCAGACATTGTTATTAATACTGCGGCGTATAATGACGTTGATCAAGCTGAAGAGAAGCCGGAGCTGGCCTTGGCAATTAATGCTGATGGGGTCAAATCTTTGGCAGAAGCTTGTCAGCAGATTGGAGCGGTTTTAGTTCATATTTCAACGGATTATGTTTTTGACGGTGCTAATAAAGAACCCTATTTAGAAACCGATAATCCTAATCCTCAGTCAGCCTATGCAACTTCCAAATTATTGGGAGAGCAATGGATTAAGGGTTTGCTGGATAAGTATTTCATTATTCGTTCGACTGGTCTTTATGGTGCAGCAGGTTGCTTGGGTAAGGGGGGGACAAACTTTGTGGAAAACATGATCATGTTGGCTTCTTCGCGCCCCGTGTTAAATGTTGTCGCGGATGAGGTGTTGTCTCCAACCTATACCCGTGATCTGGCGGAGAAAATCGTTGAATTAATAAAAACTGAAAAATATGGTTTGTATCATCTTGTTAACCAGGGTCAATGTTCCTGGTATGAATTTGCTTGTAAGATCTTTGAGTTTTTAGGTCGGCAGGTGACGATTAATAAAATAACTGCGGCTGAATATAAGGCTAAAGCCAAAAGACCAAAATATTCCGTACTGGAAAATGCTGCCCTAAAGAAGATTGGTCTCCAAGATCTGCGTTCCTGGCCAGAGGCTTTAAAGGCTTATTTGGAAGCAAAGGGTTACCTAGGTAAAGCATGAGAATAGCTATTGTCCACGATTATCTTAACCAATTTGGCGGGGCAGAACGAGTCATTTCTGCCTTGCATGAGGTTTTTCCGGATGCTCCGATTTTTACCTCAATCTATGATGAAAACAGAATGCCGGCCAGTTTCAAAAAAATGGATATTCGAGTTTCTTTTATGCAAAGGTTCCCTTTTGTTTTTAAGTTGTTTAAGTTTTATTTGCTCTTTTATCCGCTTGCGTTTGAAAGTTTTGATCTGAAGGGCTATGACGTGATTTTGTCCTCCAGCTCTGCTTTTGCCAAGGGGGTCAAAAAAAGACCGGGACAGGTTCATATTTGTTATTGTTATACGCCAATGCGTTTTGTCTGGCGTTATGACGATTATGTTAAGAGGGAAGGGTTTGGTTCCGTGCTTAAGCTGGCTTTAGCCTTTGTTTTAAAACCAATCAGAAACTGGGATCTTTTAACTACCAAGGGAGTAGACTTCTTCATTGCCATTTCTAAGACGATCCAAGACAGGGTTTTGGCAATATATGGGCGAAAGTCAGAGGTTATTTATCCACCAGTTGACACACAACTCTATAAGATTTCCCCTGTGGATAAAGATTATTTTTTAGTAGTTTCCAGATTAAATGCTTATAAAAGGGTTGATCTTGTCGTTCAGGCTTTTAATGAATTGGGTTTACCTTTAAAAATAATTGGTACCGGGCCGGATCTGAAAAACTTACGGAGGTTGGCCAACGATAATATCGAATTTTTGGGTCGACAAGCCGATAAAACTCTAGTAAAGTATTATGCAGAGTGTCGGGCCTTTATCTTTCCAGGGGAAGAGGATTTTGGGATTGCCCCTGTTGAAGCTATGTCAGCAGGTCGTCCGGTGATTGCCTATCAAGCCGGGGGCGCCACTGAAACCATTATTGCCGGGAAAACAGGACTTTTCTTTAAGGAGCAGACGGTTGCTTCTCTGGTTGAAGCGGTCCAACGATGTCAGTTTAAAGTTTTTAATAAAGAGGTCATCAGGGCCCAGGCTTTAAAATTTAGTAAAGAGATCTTTCAACAGAAGGTTAAACAATTTATTGAAGAAAAAGGAAAGGAGTAAATAGTGAAAAAAGCCTTAATAACCGGGATAACAGGGCAGGATGGTTCGTATTTAACAGAATTACTTTTAGCTAAGGGGTACGAGGTTCACGGTATAGTTAGACGTGTGGCCTTAGAGGATAAGGAACACAGGTTGTGGAGGCTTAGACACCTATTAGACAATAGTAAGTTAAAACTTCATCCCGCTTCTTTGGAGAGCTATGCCAGTGTTTTTAAGGTAGTGGATCAAGTCAAGCCGGATGAGTGTTATCACCTGGCTGCTCAAAGTTTTGTCAGTTATTCTTTTGAGGATGAATTTTCTACTATTAATACCAATATTAACGGAACTCATTATATTCTCTCTGCGGTCAGAGAAAGGGCGCCTCAATGTAAGTTTTATTTTGCCGGTTCTTCGGAAATGTTTGGTTTGGTAAAGAAAACCCCGCAAACTGAAAATACCCAATTTCATCCTCGCTCACCATATGGTATTTCTAAAGTGGCTGGCTTTGATTTAACCAGAAATTATCGTGAAGCCTACAATATATTTGCCTGCAATGGCATTCTTTTTAATCATGAATCGCCGCGTCGAGGTTATGAGTTTGTTACCAGAAAAATCAGTAATAGTGTGGCACAAATTAAGTTGGGCCTGTCCAAGCAGTTAAAGCTTGGTAATTTGGAGGCCAAGAGGGATTGGGGTTTTGCCGGTGATTATGTGGAGGCTATGTGGCTGATGCTGCAACAGGACGAGCCGGATGATTTTGTCGTTGCCACTGGCAAAACTTATTCGGTGAGAGAGTTTGCCCAAGAGGCCTTCAAGTGTGTGGGGCTTAATTGGCAGGATCATGTCATTGTTGATGAACTATATTTTCGTCCTGCGGAAGTGCAGCTTCTAATAGGTGATTACAGCAAAGCAAAAAAGATTTTGGGCTGGCAGCCTAAAGTTAACTTTAATAACTTGGTGAAAATGATGGTTGAAGCTGATTTGGAAAGATGGAGAAATAAGCAATAATGAAAAAAACAACTCACCTCTTAAGCTTTAATAATGCTCAGGTTTTTGATTTTGTTATGGAGATTTTAATTCTAGTTCTTCTATTTTTTCTGCCGACAATCTTTGATCGTCGCTTAGGGATTGTTTTTTCCGGGGCAAAAGTTGCTTGGCTGCGGGTCTTTGGGGTTGTTTTTATTGGGGTTTGGGCGATTAAGTTAATTGTTACCAATAAGCATCCTTTTATCCGTACACCTCTGGATTGGCCAATTATGGCCTTTTTGCTTTGTACCACAGTTGCCTCCTTGACCTCTATTCATGTTTACACCAGTATAGTTGGCTTTTATGGTCGCTATGAAGGGTTAATCAGCTGGTATTTGTTTGGCATATTATTTTTTGTGGTTACCAATTACATTAGGACCTTTGCCCAGATTAAACGCATTGTAATTTCCATTACACTAGCCGCAACGCTAATGGCGGTATACTCAATTATTCAGAGACATGCCTTGGATCCTTATATGTGGGGTGGGGTGATTACCTGGCAGCGGGTGATTGGCATGATTGGTCAGCCTAATTTCCTGGCGGCTTATATGCTGATGGCTTTCTTTTTGACTTTAGCCTTGTTTATGCTCAAGAATGATAATCTTGAAGAAAAATCTATTGAAAAGATTAATTGGCATGAGCAGCTACTTGCTTTCTGCTTATTTTTAGCGATTCCTATCATATTTCTCTTAATGATTTACAATCTTGAAGCCTATAACCTTGTTCTTTGGTATGGTGGGTTTGTTGTTCTTACTGCTTTAGCCGTATTATTTTGTTTCACTTATGCCAAATTGAATCCTTTGCTGCTTAACCTGATTTTAGGTTTATGTTTAATTCTTAACTACGTTTGTATCCTCTATACACAGAGCCGTGGGGGGTATATGGGACTTTTTACCGGCCTGGTTCTTTTTGTTGTTGTGGCCGGCCGTGATTGGCTCTTTGATAACTGGAAGAAACTTAGCATTCTGGGTTTTTCCATTGTACTTGTTTCCGGGATTACCATGATAAACCCGGAATTTTCTCCCTTTGCCAGGTTTACCGCAGAGCTGTCTACGGGAAAAGATGTCAACCAACCAGCTGGGCAGGAGAAAAATATTGAGCCAAACAAAGACGAGGGAAAAATAGAGTTTGAGGGGGCGGCTGGTTCCCGAGGAGAAACCTGGAAAAGTGTTTTTGGGGTCATTGCCGACCATCCGATCTTTGGTATTGGGCCGGAAGTCTTGAAAATGGTTTTTCCCAAATACGAGACAAATGTTTTCCGTTTTAAAGAAGCCTTCCACGTCAAGCAAGACCGTTCTCATAATGAATCTCTTGATGTGGCTGTTACCAAGGGACTGATTAGTTTTGTTGTCTACCTGTGGTTGTTGGGAGTGCTTTTCCGTTATGGCTGGTTAAAGGCCCAGCGTGCCAAGCCTAATGATCGGTTAATTATTGCTGGTTTGTTGGCTGCGAGCTTAGCTTTTTTAATCCAAAACCAGTTTAGTTTTGGAGTGGTGGCGATTACCTCTCTATTTTGGGTGATATGGGGACTAGTAATGGTTATTGGCAGAGAGGATCTTGGGGCTGCTAAGCCAACCAGTTTTTCTTGGCAAGAGCAACCTTGGTTAAATATAGCTGTTGTGGTGGTCTTGGCGATGGGATTAACTTATCTCTCTTTCTTATCTTTTCGTGGGGATATTTGGTTTAAGGCCGGTAAAACAAATATCCAGATGCGCCGTTTGCCGGAGGCAATTGCTGATTTGGAAAAATCTCGGGCCATTTTTCCTTATGAAGGGGTAACTGTTTCTCATCTGGGGATTTCCTACCTTAATTATTCCTATCAATCCAAACTTCCCCAAGAGAGGACAAAATATTTAAATCAGGCGATTGATACTTTAAGGCTGGGGATCCAAATAGACCCTTATAATGCAGACAACTTTTATATGTTGGCAAAAACATATTTTATGTTGGCTAGTATGGGCAATAAGAATGAATTGCCGATTGCTAAAAAATATGCCGAAGATGCTCTGAAGATTGATCCTTATTATGCCGAGGTTTATTTATTGTTAGGGCAGATTTATGAAGTGCAAGGCCAGCCCTCTCGAGCGCTGGCTTTATACGAGAGATCTTTTGCCATTAATCCTAATCTGGTTGAACCGATGCAGCAGCTGGCTAATTTGCATCAACGTCTTGGTAAGCAGGGAGAGACTGTCAAAGTTTTTGAAGAAGTGCTCAGGCAATTGCCAAGAAAGCATGCCAGTATTTTGAATTTATTGGAGCAACTTAGCAATGTATATATTCAGAATAATCAGCTTAACGAGGCTTTGTCACTATGTCAGAGAATGCTAGAAGTTGAGCCCGGGTATATTCCGGCTTATATTTGTCGGACCCAAATTTACATCAAGAAAGGCCAGGTTGAGGTGGCTTTTTCTGAAATTCAGCAAGCGCTTATTGCAGATCCGAAAAATATCAAAGCTCGCTTAATCTTAGGTCAGATTTATGTTCTTAAGGGTGACAACTCAAGATCTAAGGCCGAGTTTGAACAGGTTTTAAGGCTTGAGCCCAACAATCCTTTTGCCAAAGAGATGATTAAAAGGTTAAAATAGTTGTGCCGGATAAGGATAATTAAATGTTGTTGAAAATAATTTTTGATGCTGTCTTAATAAATGTCTCTTTTATCTTGGCCTATTTTGTCAGGTTTAAAATCTTGTTTTTTATTACGCCCGATTCAATCCCAATTTTTGAGCAATATTTAAGTGTTTTAGTTTTTGTGACCTTGATCTGGCTGGCAATTTTTAAATTGATTGGCCTTTATGACGAGAGGAAATGCACTTCGCTGATTGATGAACTGGCCAGTTTGTTTGTAGGGGTTGCCTTTGGCACCTTGGTCTTGGTTGGCCTGCTCTTTCTTTACCGAGAATTTTGGGTCTCACGTTTGGTTATTGTTAATGCCTGGTGGATTGCCTTTCTCCTTTTGACTCTGATGCGCATTTTTTTGTTTACACTAAAGAGAGGGTTGCAGGCAAGAGGTTGGGGGGTCAAGAATACTATTATCATTGGTTGTGGGGAAATTGCCCAGGCGTTAGCTTTGAAAATCTCCAAGAACAAGTCCTTGGGCTATCGTTTAAACGCTTTTTTTACTGATTCCGAAGGTAAGCAAGGGCAATCTTTTCATGGGATTTCTGTTTTGGGTAAAATTGATCAGGTTAAACAGTTTGTTCGGACCCGTGGGGTTAAGGAGATAATTATTGCCGATGTTGAGTTAAGTGTTGAAACGGTTCTAGATATTATTACTGAGTGTGAGCGTTTTGGGTTAGAATTTAAAATTGTGCCGGGGATTCTCGAATTGATTGCCACGCGCATTGATGTGGATGAGCTGGCTGGGATACCTCTTATTACTGTGACAGAAATTCAACTCAAAGGGTTCAATGCTGCTATTAAACGTTTAGCTGATATTTCCTTATCCCTGGTTTGTATTGTAATTTTTCTGCCGGTCTGGCTAATTTTCCCTATCTTGATAAAGTTAACCTCCAAAGGACCGATTCTTTTTAACCAAAAAAGGGTTGGAAAAGATCAACAGCCCTTTGCCATGTTTAAATTTCGTTCCATGGTTAAAGGGGCAGATGAGTTGGTTGATCAATTGCAGGAATTGTCTGAGGCCGAGGGCCATCTTTTTAAAATTAAGGATGATCCTAGGATTACCCCACTAGGTAAATTTATGCGTCACTGGAGTGTGGATGAATTACCCCAGCTCTTTAATGTTCTTTTGGGAACGATGAGCATGGTTGGCCCCAGACCGCCTCTGCCTCGGGAAGTTGCCAATTATAACTCCTGGCACAAGAAGCGTCTCAGGATTAGACCGGGGATTACCGGACCTTGGCAGGTGTCTGGCCGTTCCCTCTTGCCGTTTGATGATATGGTTAGACTTGATATCTATTATATTGAAAATTGGTCTCTCTGGCTGGATTTTAAGATCATGGTTAGAACAATTCCTGTGGTCCTTTTTGGTACAGGAGCCTACTAATTTTGAGGCTACCACGCTAACATGAAAAAAGTATTCTTCAGACTATTTTTTATATTAATACTTGTTTTTGGTCTTTATGCTTTTCATCCGCTCTTCTTACATCAGCTAGGTAGTTGGTTGATTGTTTCCGATCCTCTTGAACGGGCGGATGTTATTGTTGTCTTGGGTGGTGAAGATGGAGAGAGAGTTAGGGCGGCCGTGGCTCTTTATAAGCAAGGTTATGCCGATAAATTGCTTATGTCTGGCGGGCCATTGGCCTGGAGATTGAGTTATGCTCAAGTGATGAAAGCACATGCCGGTTTTCTTGGGGTTCCGGCAAAAGATGTTTTCATGGAGCAAGGCTCTCGTTCAACCTTAGAAAACGCTTATTTTTCCTTACCCATAGTGAGAAAAAACAACTTCAATAAAATAATTTTGGTTACTTCTCCCACTCACACTCGCCGGGCAAAGCAGGTTTTTTCTAAAGCTTTTTCTGAATATGGTATTAAAGTTCTTGTCTATCCAGTTCCCAATAGTAAGTTTAAGGTGCCTGGCTGGTGGCAGAGACATGAAGATACCCAGCAGGTCTTTAGGGAATATTCTTCACTCTTTTATTATTGGCTGAAGAGATATTAAGGTCAAGATTTGTTATAATTAAAAACGAAAGGGGTTTTAAAATGCAAATAGGATTTGGTTATGATGTTCATAAACTGGTAGCTGGCCGTAAGTTGATTATTGGGGGGGTTGATATTCCTCATACTAAGGGGCTCTTAGGCTGGTCGGATGGTGATGTTTTGATTCATGCCATCATAGATGCGTTATTGGGTGCCATGGCTGAAGGGGATATTGGCCGCCATTTCCCTCCCGGTGATGAGCGCTACCAAGGAATCTCTAGTTTAAAATTGCTTAATTATGTTATGGAACTTTTACGTAATCGCGGGTATGCCGTTAATAATATTGATTCTACCCTGGTTGCTGAAGCCCCATTTTTTGCCCCTTATACTGAATCAATTAAAGAAAACATTGCCAAAACCCTGGAGATTAAAGTTGGACAGATCAGTGTGAAGGCTAAAACTGAAGAGGGTTTAGGTTTTACTGGCACTAAACGGGGCATGTCCGCTTATGCCGTTTGTCTAATTCATAAAGAAGTAAGATGAGACTAGGGGTTAACATCGACCACATTGCTACATTGAGACAAGCCCGCCAGGAAGCTTTTCCTGATCCTGTTGCGGCAGCTAAAGAAGTCCTGGCTGGTGGTGCGGATGGTATTGTTTGTCACTTGCGTGAAGACCGTCGCCATATTCAAGATGATGATGTTAAGCGCCTGAAAAAACTTGAAGCCAGACTTGATTTTGAGATGGCCCTAACGGATGAAATGGTTGGGATTGCTCTTAGGTTAAAGCCGGAAATGGTCACTCTTGTTCCAGAAAAACGCCAAGAGATTACTACTGAGGGTGGATTGGACGTAAAATCCCAAATCCAAAACTCTAAGTTCAAAACAAATCCCAAATCCAAAGCTCTCAGCTCAAAACTTTTTAAGGTTATAAAAAAGCTAAAGAAAGAGAAAATTCTAGTTAGCTTATTTATTGATCCTGAAGAAGGGCAGATTAAGGCTGCCGCTGAGGCTGGAGCCGAGTTTATTGAGATACATACCGGCAGGTTTGCCCAGGCTTCTTATGTGCGGGGGAGAAGCTCAGGAGTTAAACAGGAGCTGATAATAATTAAAAAAGCCGTTCAATTGGCGAAAGACTTGGGTCTTAGGGTTAATGCCGGTCATGGGTTGGATTACAATAATGTTCGGGCTATTGCGGAGATTTCTGGCATTGAGGAACTAAATATTGGTTATTCAATCATAGCCAGAGCAGTTTTTGTTGGACTAAAGCAAGCTGTCAAAGAAATGAGGAGGGCAATTAGATGAAAATTGCGATTGGTTCTGATCACGCGGGATTTAAGATGAAAGAAATTGTAAAGGCCTATCTAAAAAGAAAGAAAATAGCTTTCAAAGATTTTGGTACTTACTCTGAAGAGTCGGTTGACTATCCTGATTATGCCTATCCGGTAGCTGAAGCGGTGGCTAGAAAAGAGTTTGAGCGCGGTATTTTAATTTGCGGCTCCGGAGTAGGGGTGACGATTACTGCCAATAAAGTTAAGGGAATTAGGGCTGCCAATGCCTACGATACTTATACCGCCAAGCAAAGTCGTCAGCATGGAGACTGCAATGTTTTAACTTTGGCTGGGAGAAAGTTGACCAAGGCGCAAGCCAGGAAGATTGTAGCAGTTTGGCTTAAAACGGAATTCTCCGGAGACGAAAGACATTTGCGTCGGATCAGGAAAATAGAAAGATGAATGATAACCGCAGACTAAAGGCCTTAATCATGGCAGCCGGTTATGGAACCAGACTTGAGCCTTTAACCATTGCTGTGCCCAAGCCGATGATTCCGATCGTTAATATCCCTTGTATGCAGCATAACCTAGAGTTGCTTCAACGCCATGGTTTTTGTGATTTAATAACTAATATTCATTATCATCCCGAGCAGATCCAGAATTATTTTGGCGATGGCTATGATTTTGGGGTTAACCTGACTTATTCTTTTGAAGAGAAACTTTTGGGTACTGCGGGTGGCGTTAAGAAGATGGCCAGACTTGGCGACATTAAAGAGACATTTTTAATCCTTTCTTCCGATGCCTTAACTGATATTAATCTGGCCAAGATCGTGGCTTTTCATAAGGAGAAAAAGGCTTTAATAACCATTGCCATGGCCAAGGTTGAGGATGTCACCGAGTTTGGGGTGGTTATAACCGATGATAATGGGCAAGTTATTGGTTTTCAGGAGAAACCGCCTCAAGAAGAAGCCAAGAGTAACATGGTTAATGCCGGGATTTATGTGATGGAACCGGAAGTTTTAAACATTATTCCAGAGGGTTTTTATGATTTTGGCAAACAACTTTTTCCTCAATTGGTGGCTGAACAAGCGGCTATTTATGGCTATCCCATGCTTGGATACTGGAGTGATGTTGGCAGCTTAGAAAAATATATTGAATCAAGTTATGATGCGATGAAGGGGTCTGTGTGTATTAATATCCCCGGCAATAAGATTGCCAAATCAGCCTGGGTGGGTGAGCGTGAAAAAATTGCTGACTCAGCTCGTTTTGAAGGAGCGGTGATAATTGGTGATGGTTGTAAGATCGGCAAAGATGTTTATATCAAAGATTCTGTGATTGGTGATAAATGTGTAATTGAAGATGGTGCGGTTATAACCGGTTCTGTGGTTTGGTCTGATTGTATTATTGAAACAGAGGCCAGCATTAACCAATCGGTAGTTGGTAACTGGTGTCATGTGGAAGCCAGGGCTAAAATCTTGCAAGGTTCAATTGTGTCCAACCGCTGTTTGATTCGTAAGGCTACCGAGATTTCCCCTAAGTCTCGTTTAAAACCCAATTCGATTGCCTGATTAGACTTATTTTAATATTTTTTAAATTTCATGCAAGTTTTGAGCAAGTTGTTACGATATATGTGTAGGTGAGGGAATAATATATGAGAATAAATTATAAAGGTGGCGCAGTTCAAAATGCCGGCAGACCTGGTACTGCTGATAGTACTGGTAGGGCAGCTGGCGAAGGGGCTGGTGGAACTAAAGCAGGAGTTAGAGAAGCTTTGCTTGAGGGTGGGGTTGATGATTATGGACAGGATATTTATAATCACAGCAAAGATAAAGGTCGGCAGGTCTCTTATTGGGCGCAGTTAATCAGATATATTAAAGATCGTAAAGAAACTGCTAGTGCTGGGCAGGAAAACAATCCAACCGAAGGGGAACTTAACCCGGAAGCGCCGGTTAAACCGACTCCAAGGATCTCTATTTTAAATGAAGAAGGGTTACCATCGTGAATTTAACAATTGATTGGACAACAGTTTCAATAAGTTTTGCCGTGGCCTGTTTATTGTTTTATTGTTTTCAATGGCTATTGGCTTTGCTACGAAGAAATAAGGCCAGAAAAAAAGTCAAAATTTCCGAAGCCAAACTACGGAGATTTATTGGGGCACTAAAGCAACGAGTTAAAAATGACAATGTTGCTGGGGAGAAAAAATAATGACACCACCAGGATCAGTTGGACAAGCAGAGGTTCCCTTACAACAACGACCACCAGTGGAGCAACGTGACACTCCACAAGTAACAGCAGAGGCTGGAACTGCACGACCAGCTCGAAATAAGCCATTAGAATTTAATGAGGCTGTGATTCTTTGCGGCAAACAACTTTATGTTGAGGAGCTTGATTCTCAAGATCCGAGCTTAACCCTGCAGCCTGTTTTAAGAACCTATACTCGGCTGTCCAGCCAAATAAAAACCCATACATTAAGAGCGGTAAAAAACCTTTATTTAAAATATGCCCGGTTACAAGGTAAAACTGAAGATCAATTGCATGAGGTAGAAGTTCCTGTGGAAGAATTATGGGATGCCTTAAGGACTGGCATGAGCAGGGATGAGCGGATTGCCACTGACATGTATCAAGCCCCATTGGAAGATGCTTTTGGTGATAAGACAACTACTATTGGCAATGCCATGTTTGCTTTAATGAATTTGCGCCGTCATTTAGCTTATTGCTCATCTAAAGGGTTGGCTACTTTTGATACCTATCGTAAGGCGGGCAGTTTTAAAAAACTTCCTGCCGGTCTGGCCAAACTGGTTAATGAAAGGAATAATCAATATTATGCCAGCCTCATAGAAAATCCAATGTATGATGCCATGAAGCAGTTGTATCTTAGAACAAGTAGTAATGCCACAGAAGAACAAGCAGAAGAATTGGCCAAAAGAGTTTGTTTGAACATGATGTGGCAAAATATGGTCAATAACTTTAGAGAGAACGATATTGACATTAGTAATTTAGATACTGAGAATCCTTTAGTGGGACAACGCTTGTTAGCATATATGAGACTGACGAATGATAGTAACATAGATTATGATCAGGTTCGAGCCGAGTTGCCTTATCTGAAAAGACTTTCAGATCCTCAAGCCAATGTTCTTCATCATCTCGCCACTAAATATGGCCAATTTGCCCAGGAGCATCAGACACTCGGGGTTGTGGCTAAACCAACACTAGAGGCAATGGGTGTTGATATTGGTTTTAGTGAAGTTTGGGAAGCTTTTAATCGAGAGTTTTTTGCCGGTAGAACAGACCTAACCCCGGAACAAATTAATAATACACTAAGAGGGCTGAAGCCTGAAGAGGTAGCTGCTAAGATTAAAACTCTTCAAGGTTTAACCGCAGCCGCTAGAAGGGCAGAGCTACTTGGGGAGCCCACTAAACCAGCCGCTGAAAAGGCTGAGCCTGAAGGGACTTCGAGAGAAATACCTGCTCCTGCTAACGATACAGTTGCTGATACTGCTTGGTTGGGTCTAAAATGGTTTGATAACACTGCGGATTCTATGCGTGGCTAAAACCGGCTTTTTAGTGCAAGTTTTTCCCCACTTAATACGATATATATAGTGTAAGGCTTTGCTATGAATATATACGTACCAATTGATCCTAAATTAGTTGAAGATGTTAATGACCTGCAGAATAATCTCTCTGCGGCTGCTGCCGGCGCGCAAGTTTATATCAGCACCAGTGATGTTCCCCAAGTGCTTGAAGCTGCCGGGGTTTCTGCTGATCTGGTTTCGATTTCCGATTTAGGCCAAAAAAACTTAATCACCAAAAATAAAGCTGCCGGGATAAATCTTGATGACCCAGGTTATATTCAGAATTTAAAAGAACAGGATATTAAGCTAACCCCGCCATTGCCAGAACCACCGGCCCCTGAACAATATGCTGAATATTATACTCCTCCGGCCGGAAAAGAAACTGGTAAAACCGAAGGATCAGACCAACCTGCGCCAACCGGTAAAAGCTATTCTGGTGGCGGGGTCTCAGAGTTAAACGACTTAGCTGACTATTACATGAATGAGCTCAATAAGCTCAAAGACAGCTTGAATGATAGTGATTATTATACCGAGGAAGATGGCTTCTTAATTCCTGATGCCCAGAAACTGCAAAAACTTTTTGAGCAGATGATGGGGCTGATCTATATGATTCAGCTTTTGGCTATGCTGGCTGATATGTTTAGCAATCAGTTTTCTTTGGCTCTGGAAATTATGCAGCAAGTTCAGGTTAGCTCGGCCAAACTTTCTGCCCAGATTGGCTCGATGCTGGAAACGGATGCAGGCAATCTCAACAGTTTTATTGACCAAACCTTTCAGACTTGTTTAGAGGAAAATCAAAATAGGTATCAAACTGCCTATGAAGAGTCTAATAAATACAATGATGATATTGACGAGCAGATTGAGGATTTCTTTACTGGTGGCGAGAATTCCATGAAGGTAATGGAAGCCAGAATTAAGGCGTCGGAAAAATATGAAGCAGCAACTCAAAAAATACTTAATGGTTTAAAACAGGTTCTCTCTGCGATGGGGCCAACAGCACAAAAAGTTGTAGCGAAATTTGATAATTTAACTGTTACACGTCCTAATGGCTATATTGATCTTAATATTGAGGGATCAGATGGATTAATGGCCTTAAGAGAATCTCTAGCTAATGCTAACGATTTAGAAATGCTTAATATGGAAGTTTTATTGGAAAGCTTTGAAATTGCGCCAATGTTAATGCAGATCATTCTAGAAGTTCAAGCCACCAGTAATGGCAGGGGTCTTGTTCTTAAGGTTGCCGGAGAAGCTAAAAAGAATGTTATGTCTATCTTTGATCAGGTGTCCAATATCTACATGTTAAAGAAGCAGGTCCACAACCAAAAGAATTACGATAAGTTACAATTGAAAAAACTGGAAGAAGCTCAGAATTGGAATATTGCTTCAATGGTTGCCACTTGTATTGCTATTATTATTTCTTTGATCGCTTCTATTTTTACCTTTGGGGCAGCTACAGTTGCAACCCTGGCCCTAGTAGCAGTAGCGGCAGGTTTAACTGCCGCTGGTACTCGTTGGGCAGGAGCAGAAATTGCTGATGGCAAGATCGATGATGAATTTATCCCCCTTGATCAAATGGGGACCTATTATGATATTAGCGATTTTTGTGATAAAACTGGCGATCAGTTAATTGATAATATAATTAATTTGGATGTGCAAGAAAGGAAGCTGCTTAATAAACCAAACAAAGAGATGTTGTTTGAGACCAAAGATGGCTATAAGTCTATTGATTACAAGGCTTTTATGGGGGTAGTTGATCAACGCAGTAATCTTCAATTAATTAGGGATTTGATGACGTACCTTAAAGTTGGTGAGATTGGTATTGTGCGTCTGGCTTCTCAACTATTAAATGGTTATCAGGTTGGCAATGGTACTAAGCAGGTCATTGATTCGATTGGCGAAAGCGAAGAAGGTGGTAAGGATTTATCCATTGAAGCAGCCAAATATACTTTGACTGACTTGAAAACTGCCCATAACCAGGAACGTTCTCAAGAGATTGCCATGGACAATGCCCTTAACTCTTTTTGGATTAGCAGTGCTTGTGCTGTGGCTGGTGGAATCCTTACTGCGGCGGCCGGTGTTTCTCTCTCTTATTTTTCAATTGGTTTTGGTATTGCCAGTGCAATTGGTAGTGTGGTGGCAGAATTGATCAATGCCAAGACTTCTGAAGATGTTGCCTATGGCAGGGAGCAGGAGGCGATTGATTATCTTAAAGAGATAGCTCAGGGGAAGGCAAAAGATTCTTTTGAGGCAATGCAAGACGAGTATCTTATTCAGCTGCTGGAAGAGACAAAGGAGAAGAAGGGGAAGGAAAAAACCGAACGCATTGTTAACCTGCAAAAATTGTTGGCTGATTTGGAGATATGTAAATCCTTATGGATAGATACTAACCTGGCAGCCGCTGAAACAGTTAAAAACTTTGCTTACACCCAAGCAGGAATTTCCGGTGACTCTAATGATGTTGGCAGTAAATACCAGACCCATTCTAATAAAGCTACTTCACAAAAAATGAATTTTGCCCTTTCTATTACCCGGGAAATTGTTGAGGTTTCTGATCGGGCTGATGAAGCCAATAAAGCCGTGGATAAGGCTTGGAATAATTTTTATATTAATATGGGGGTTGCTGTAGCCGGCGCTCTGTTGGGTGTGGGTATGGCTATAGGAGGAGCTGCCACCTCGTCAATCATGACAGTTTTTAATTTAATTTCTCCCTTAATGAATCTTGCTACAGGAATTTACAATATTGTTTTTTATCAAAAGGAATCTACGTCCGATTTTGATGACCTGGAAAACGATTTTAACAACGCTCGGAAATTACGTCAGAGCCAGAGTAAAACCAGCGGGCTGTCCGTTACGGACAATCTGGACCAGGTTGAATTGAATATTATTGGCGAAGTGACCAAGAAAATGCTTTCCAAGTATGGGCTTAACTCCGGGTTTTTTGGTAACTTCCAAACCAGGGCAAGTCGGCTCTATGAAATTAAACAAGCTGTTTATAAAATGATCGATTTAGAGGCTGAACAGATAGCTAAAGTAGCGCAAGAATGGTCAGGTTATGGGGCGGGCGGCAAGCGCATGATCCAAAAAGCCGGTGGGCAACAACGAACCTTGATGTTTTCCGGGATTGAAAATATTTTACGCCAAATGAGAGAGATGGGTAGTCAATTGCGCAAAATGGAGCGGTCTGACTTAATGATGATTAAGAGCATTATTAGCACCAGTTTAGCTGCGGTGCAGCTGGTTATGAGTGCGGTACAGACTTCTCGTAATGAAGAAAGACTGGAGCTAAAACAAAACGAGCAATTAACAGCTGTCCAGGAGAACCGTTTGAACTATCTCAATGAGGTCAGTGGCTTTTGGGAACCGCTTCAGTTAATGGTTAATTCTTTAAGAATTCTTAATACCTTTATCGGCATTATTGCTACAGCTGCCTACAATGATATCCATGAAGATGAAGGGGCCGAAGCCCCAACCGAGGTTGAAGGGCCAGACAAGGGAGAACGGGGGCTGGGGGCATCTCTTGACCGTTTAGAGGCTCAGAAAACCAAGTCGGGAATTAGCAGCGGTCGGAGCTTGTTGGAGACAGAAAGAATTGTTGAGTACGCAGATTTTATGAGAGATATTTTAAACTCTTTACACTCTTTTATTAAAGATGGGATCAATTATGCCGGTTCAATTGTTAAGGATTATCAACAAAAGCAAAAACTGGAAAATATGGCTAGTTCTGGTTATGTTAAGGGGGAGGCAGAGGCGGCTCAAAAGGTTCAGGCTAAACTCCAGCTTGCTAGAGAGAGGGCTCGTAAGGCCGAGCAAAAAACACTGGCTGCCAAAAAACAAGTGAAAACCTTGCAAGATAAGCTTGTTGCGGCCAAAAAGAATCTTCAAAAACTAAACAATGTTGCTCAATTAGCCCAGCAAAAGGCCGGTCAATTAAAAGCAACAGCCAAGACACCTCAAGAAATAAGAACTGCCCAGCAAGCAGAAGCAGCTGCTCAACAAGCCCAGGCAAAATTAGCTGCGGCTCAGGAATTGTTGTCAGCAACTCAAGCTAGTGTTGAACAGGCAGAGCAGACAGTTAATGTGCTTGAAAAAGAGCTTGGAGCCGTGTTGGCAGAGGTTAAGCAACTTGATCAGGAAGCCCAAATTAAAGAAGAGCGGCTTGAAAGATTAAACAAAATGACACCGCTTGAACAAGCCCGAGAAGGCCTTAGGGAGGCTCAGGAAAAAGTTTTGCAAGCCAAGCATAAGCTTGTCAGAGTTCGGAAACGGCTTATCCCCGAACAAAAAAACAATATGGAACAACAAAAGGTTTTACAAACCAAGGCGAAGAAAACCAAGGATGACGAAATAGCTCTTGGTAAATTACAAGCAAGAGCCACACAGATCAAAGCTGGGATTGACTCGGCCACAGCAGAGTTTAAACAAGCCCAAAATGATCTTAAGAAAGCCCAGTCAGTAATTGATGAAGTGCTTGGAAGAGCTGGAGAAAATGATCAGCAAAAATCAGCCCAGCAAAAGGAAGCCAGAGAGAAGGAGGCTGCGAAAAGAGCTAAGAAAGTAGTTGTGCAAGAACAAATTAGACGAGAAATTCCGGTTGCTTCTTTGCAGGACCATTCTCCCCGGGCTCTTTTTAATAGCAGGGAAAGGGACGAAAGATTGCTGTTTAGAGCCCAAGCCCAGGCAACAAAAATATCTAAAACCGATGCAAGTTTATGCTAGGTTAATACGATATATATGTAGAGGCGGACAATGAAAGAGATAGCAGCAATATTAAGCGGACAGATTAAACCGAGCACCTTGAAAAGTACTCAGAAGATTGAATCACAAACTAATAGTTTTATCGAGGTTGCCAGGGGTTTGGTAATTGATCCCGGCCAGGCAGTTGTTGATAAAGGTCTGTTATGGGAAATGAGTTTTAAAAGGAAAGATGAAAAGCTGGTTGATTTGTTTGATCCGGAAGAAGAGCAGGAAGAAGTCTTGAACTCGTTGCTGAAGCGTTTGCAGAATAAGTTGGACAATTTGTTTTCAGATTAAAATTTTGGTGAAGAAGGAGGTGAGAAGGTATGGCACAATTTGATGCTGCGGCAGTTGGTGAAACTTTGCAATCTAACATGAATGATGTGATCGAGGAAGCAGGGAAAATTAGTCCGTCTAGCAAAACCGTGATGAAGGATGTTATGGTAACCACACAAACATCTAGTTCAACAGAAGCTGTCAACGCTACTATTATGAAGGGCGCTGGTAAATTGGTAAATCAGCCAGTCCAGTTGACCAAGATGTAAGTTTATTGAGGGGGCAGAAAATTTCTGCCCCCTTGTTTCCTTGAGATCCTGGAGGAATAAAAAATGACACAACAATTTGCCAATCAACAGTTTATGGCTCCGACCAAGTTGATAAACTTTGGGAAGGCGTCAATGCTGAAAACACACTTAAAAACGCAGAACAATGATTTTATAGACGTATTAGCTCAGATGGCCAAGGGTGAGGAGGTGGAGGTGTTGGGACAAAAAATTTCTATGAAAGATAACCTGACAGGAGCAATTCTTGCCGTTAACAAGTTTATGGCTGATACGGAAGCGGTCAATACCCAGCTCTGGAAAATCTTCAATATGGAACAGAAATTAATGGATGAAATGAAACAAGAATTGGGGAATTTTGCCTAAATAGGAGAAGCTAATGTCTTTCGATCAAGGTTCATATTTTGTGATGCCAGCTCCGGCTATGCCGTTAACCTCAGGGTTTCCTGATGTTTCCCAGATTCAAAAATTTTATGAAAATGATGCAGTTGTTGCGGAATTTCAAAAATGTTTTAGTAATTTAGGGGAAACCCAGAAATGGATTAAAAATCGCGAAACCGAGTGTGGAGCCTATGGCTATACAAATTTCGAGTTGGATCCTGGTTTGGATGAAACTAATTTTCTCAAAACTGTGCAGGAAGCCCCTGATATTTACGAAGATGTTAGTTCTCAGCCAACCCAACAGGTGACCTCGAAGCAAACTTTTGCTGATCTGGACATGACCACTAGTAATATTTCCGAAAGAGTTGATCAAGCCAAGAAGTCTTTAGGCAAGGCCTTAGAGACTGTTCGTTATATTAATAATAATGAAACAGCGCTGGATAAAGATTGGAGTTATCATAATGCTTCGATGCTCACTTCTGTAGGGGTTTTTGCCCATTCAGATGAGTTTTTCCAAAATGTGCAAGATTATGAAGACAAATTAAAAACAGTGATAGGGCAGGTTAGTGATAAAACCGATAAAAAGCAGTATGAGGAAGAGTTAAAAGTTTTACAGGCTGTAATTAAAGACTTTGAGCAAGAATATAAAAAAGCGGAGAACTCTGGGGTGCAGATTAAATATCAAGTTAGGGAGGCGATTCAGCTCTCCTCAATTGCTTTAGGTAATGTTTCCGCTGTGGCGCACCATCGCTCTTTGGTTGAGAGAGTTAGTGATGAACAAAAACTGGCTCAAGATGAAGAGCGGGCCTTAAAAAGGCTTGAGGCTGCTCAACAAGCGGAAAAAGCGGCTAATAATAATAGGATGGCCCAACGTAATAAAGCTAAAAAGAAAGCTTAGAGGAAGGAGGAAAAATTATGGCAGATAATAGTAAGGTTTCAGCCAACAGTGTCAGCCAAACAATGCAAAAGGAGCTTAGCATGGGGACAGGAAAATTGATTGGAATGCTTAAGCAGTCGGTTGATAAGGGTAAAGAGCTTAAGGCTATCATTAACGGAGAAGAATCTAATCGGTAAAAAAAACCATGAGTTTTAGAGGAAATCTAGATGCCAATTTGCCAAAAGAAAAAATATCTTCGCTGTCAAAATTAAAAACAGCTGAACAGGTTAGGAACGAGCAAAAAAAAGTCGCAATTCAGCAACAAGAAAGTCAAACCACCGGAATTCAATGGGCCGCGCAGGTCGTTGATCCCGGTCAAACCCAGCAGACTTCACAAGTCAATCCCAAAAGAAATTCTAACCAGCTTAATAACCAGGGTAAGGGTTCTAAAGTTGAAATTATGCTCCCTGGCATTGAAGATTTGGCAACTTTAACTACGACCGCCGCCATAAAACAGGAGAGTGTTGCGGTGGTTGAGCGGCGCAGCTTAATGAATTTTGTTCGTTCCGGCCTTAATATGGCAGCTTTGGAAGAAAGTTATCGGGAAATTTACCGGAAATCAAAATCTCACAACTTACTCTTAGAAAGGTTTATGTCTAATGTCAAGTTTAGTGCTTTAAAATCGCTCCTTTCCCTGATGGGACTTTCTGCCGAAGAACAGACTCGGATGCAAAAAGAAGTGCGGGAGCAGGCTTTGGCGGAAATTGATTCAAGACTTAAAAATGAGTGGGCCAATGCTAAGGCCATGCTTGATATTGTGGGGTAATTAATTATGGCAGGACGTGGTAGAAGAAAAGCCCAAATAAAATTATTAAATGAGATTAAGACCCAGCTTATTCTCCAGGCCGAGCGTTGGGGTAGAGAGGGACATTATAATTCGATATTTTTGGAAGAAATGGAACTGGATCAATGCCAGAATATTTTGGGTGATTTATTGTCTGAAAAAGCTAATTTAGAGTACGAGCTGCATATGCTGGATTCTAATAAAGAAGAGTTGCTGATTAAATTAGAAAGATTAGAGGCTTATATTAATAAAGCCCGGATGGTGATTCGCGGTCATAAAAAAAATATTAACAGAAGCCTGGAGAAGATGATTACCGATCGAGATAAACTGGCGATGCTTAAAAAGAGAATGAGTCCGGAGAATAGTATTTCAGTGCTGATCAGTTCTAATTAGGGAGTAGGATAATGGGTGTAAATTTTTTTATTGATAAAGCAGGTATTCAAGAAGCCTCCATGGCTGCCAGCCAAGGGGTTCTTGACGATGCTAAGGTTAAAGATAAAAAAGGTTCTTCAGACTTGCCTGAAACCTCAGTGGTCTCTGATATCAAAGAGGGAAAACGTGGCGAGATTGGGGTTAAGGTTTTGCGGGGGTTAGTGCAAACAATGGCCGAGGCTGGCATTCAACTATCTCCCAATAAAATGACAGCCAAGGTTAACCGGAAGCTTCAAAGTGAATATGATCAAATGTTCAAGTCTGCGGAGAATAAAGAAGATCAAGTAGAAATCAGTAACTCTAATTATTTTATTCAAAAAACCAAACCCAGAGATAAACAACAGAAGAATGGTAATCAGGATGCCTTTCGCCAGAACCTGCCGGCCGAGACTCATGAGTTAACTCGAGAGTATATTGAGGTCTACAGCAAGTTTTTAGTCACCCCTTCGACGGAGTTGAAAAAGAAGATCGAAAAATTGGAAGGGGAGTTGCGTAGTAAAGGCTTTAGTCATAAGGATTTGCTCTCTTTAAAAACTAACGTTAAGAACTCCATTCGGGGTGAAATTATGGAGCAACTAAAAGAGAGTTTTATTAAGCGTACCTTAACAGCTAAGGAAAAGAGTCTGAAATATATTATTGCCGATAGGCAAATTGACCAATTATTAGAATCAACCTCAGACAATCACCGCTTGGGTGGGGAAGACTTTGGCAACTATAAGGCCGGCTTTGAAGAGGCCTTAAGGGAGATGGTGGAGCAGACCAAGGCGGAAATTAGGGAATTCGTGAAAGAAGAGGTGACCAAGAAATTTATTAATTTGGCCTTGCGTACAGATGATAAGACCGATGATTTGCAGGAAGTTGTTAATATTGGCAAAAGGGTTGATTTTGATGAAGCAGGGTTTATGGCTTTTTGGGAAGGCCTTAAGGATGATTTGGGCCTCAATTTGATTAATATTCCTGCTCCTAATAACAGTGCTTTGGCGGCAGGGGCAGATAATCGCGATCAACAAAAGAGATCCCAACATCAATTTTCGGCCGAAGAAGAAAAGGATCTTTTTTGTAACCAGCTGAGGGCCATTTATATGCAGCGGGCCATTAAAGGTGATTTTCTTACTGCTCTGCAAACCGCTTTTAAAATGAAAAAGCTCAAAAACGGTTTGATTAAGCTGGGTTATGCTATCGAAGATTTTAAAAAGATTGAGAGGGAAGGTAAAGATGTGGCGATAGCCAGGTTTATGGAAATGCTTGAGGAAGTTTTGGCTGAACGAGCGACTCTTTATGATTTTTCCGGTCCTGTAGTCAAACTGCTTGACACGCGCAAAAAGAGTATCCTCGCTAACCTGGAGAGACTTGGAGCGCCATTAGGAGAAAGTGATATTAATCTGTTGATAGAAAAGATTGATATTCGTATGCATGATGTGGCTATGGAAGAGCTTAAAGCTGTGACAGCAGTTTTAAAAGCCGGATCAAATCCTCGGGCCGATATGAGACAAAAACAATTAGTTAAATTAATTGTGCGTTTAAGGGAAGAAGCTAAGATTACAGCTCAAGATCTTAATATTCCTATGTTTAAGGGAAAAACGTAATTTAGAAAATGGTCATTTTAGTGAAATTTTCACTAAAAAGTGACGATATATATGTAGAGGAGAAGTAAATGGTTTCCAGCCTTCAAAGATCTAGAGGATTAAAACAGTTGCTTGCCACTTTGTGGTATGGAACTGCAGTCATGCAGGCGCAGCAGCTTCAAAAGAAAAGAGCAGCCACTCCTCAACTTTCTGGAATTCCACCAATTACTGCTCCACCACCAAGTGTGACTCCTAGACCGGTAACTGAACCACAGAATGACAGGGCTTCTCTAGAAGGTTTGTTTACTGATGATTCTGTTTGCAATAACCTTTTGGCAGGGGCTCAAGATATTTGGACACGTTTTCAATCTTCAACAGATCAAAACAAAGCAGCTGTTAATACCAAACTAGCAGATCAACTGCAACTAGATGGGCAGGCGATTAATGATGGTGCTCTTTTGCTCCTTGAAGTTTTACCTTTGTTGCAAAAAGATTTTCCCACTTTAGATGTTTCAGTGAAATTGAAGGCTAATTTTGAGTATTTAATTAGAGCAGGAATAAGTCAACAGAATCAAGCCATACAGGGCAAGGTGGATCAGGCTGAACAGGACGTTGCTGATATTTGGAACTCTTTTTTGGCTGAAGAAGGCAGGGCAGAGGAGCGGACTGCTATGCTTACTGTTTTACAAAAAGCTAAAATTAATATTAAAGCCATTACTCCTGAGCAGATCCTAAATAAATTCCCAGAACTTTTTCAACAAATACCTGCCTTAGCAGAGTTGGATATTGCCCAAGAAATTATGGTGATTAGAACAGGGGTTCAAGAAGAAGTTACTGCAATGAGGCAAGTAGGAACGTTCTGGGCCAATCGACTTAAGGCTCTGGCAGAAAGGCCGCAAGCAGAAGCACCAGCTGAGCTAGCCGCAGAAGCTTCTCCAGCAGAAATAGGGGAAAATCTTGATGCTGCTTTGGCCGAATTATTTGCTCAGCCACTTGATAACCCGGTTATTAAGTTAACAAAGCCTAAAAGAACAGCTGGAGCAGCTGCTCCAAGATCAGACGACTTAGATTTAGCTGAATTATTGGCCCAGCCATCAGAAAGCGCAGATGCTTTGGCTGCTCGTTTAAGAATTGTTCCTGCAAGAGCTGAAGAACCAAGCTGTAAATTCACTGCAGGTCCGGGGGATCAGGGAGGACCGGAAGAACCCCAAAATATTCCAGCCAAGCCTGTGGCGGGTTCTACTGCTCCTGTTGATAGAAAACCTGTTGGGCCTTATGCTCAAGCTTCTTATACCGGTCCAGACGGATATTATTCTTTAGTTGGAGGTAAAAACGGTGTCCCACGAATGATTAGTAGTCTTAGACCTTTTTGGATGATGACTGTAAAGGTTCCTGGGCCTAGAGGTGCTCAAATTAAACTTAGTGATGTGTTATATGTTGAAGCGGACGCATCAGTTGCTGATCTTCAAGCAGAAATTTCCCGAACTTTTACCGAAGCGTGTATGGACCAATCTTCAGCCCTAAAAGCGAAAATAGAGCAGCTTTTTATTGGCTGGTATATGGCTGCAAATCATTGTGATAAAACAGACGCCGAAAGAGCAATGGCAGCCGATGATGCGGCCGGACAATTTGCGGCGCTTTTAGCCGATCAAACAAGCCTTGCTGACGCGAACTTAAACGAGATAAAAACTGAATTAGCGGCAAGCCTGACCGGCAGAAAACTGCTGGAATTGCACCGGAGAGAGTTGTCTATCAGAAAAAGTCTTTCAGCCCAGAGCGGACAAGCTGTGACTGCTGAAACCAGAGCGCTTATTAACGGCAGAACGCCTAATTTTGTCAGGTATGCCAAAAGATTTAAGATTGATTTACAACCAGACACGCCTCTTTATGCTGAAATCCAGAGACGCTTGGAGATAGACCCAAGGCGCAGTAGCACCCCTCTCAAAGAAACTTTTGAGCAAGCTTTGGCTACCGTTTCTGCTTCCTGGAGTCAATCAACCAAATATAATGAAGTAGCAGACGCAGCGCGACAGATGAGAATAGATATTAATGCTCCGGGTAATTTTCCCTTATTTAATAATGTTTTTATCAGGATAAGAGAAAAGCTAGCGGCAAGCGAGTCTGTAAATGCAGGGATTATTTTATGTGATTATTATGATGAATTAATAGCGGCAGGAGGGGAAGTCGTTTCCTTGTCTGCCACGGCTGTTTCCCAAGTTCCCCCAGTAACCATTGAACCGATCTATTCATGGAGTAGGCTAAAGGACGTGGAAATATTTTGGCAAGATTTTCAGAAATCAGCAGACACAGCAGAAATTGGTGCAGCCCAAGCATTGCTAAAGGCAAAACATGGTTTAACCAATGCTGCAATTAACAGAACAGCTTTAGGTCCTGCTTTATCTGCTGTGCGACATCTTTTTGTAAACAACAAAGCAGAAAAACTTGTCTTAAAGGACGAGGTAACAGTGGAGCACATTGATAACTGTAATCTTCAACGGTTTGTCCCGCGTTCAAGTATTCCGGATGATGAATTGGGAACTGTTACCTTTTTGTTTGAAAATACTATTGGAGACAAGTTTGCCTTTATACCTGGAGCACAAAAGCTGATTAGTCAATGTGAGGTCTCTCCAGAAACAAAGAAGGCATTAAATCTGATTGCACAAGCTAATGAAACTTTAGAGGGAGCTAGAAAACTTTTACTTGCCTCCCTTGCGGAAAACCAGATTAAACCACATCATCTCATAGCCTGTAAAAATGAACTTTTGCCTCTTCTGCCAAGAGAAAAAGCCAGTGAATTGGATGTAATTTTGTCTCAAGACGGGATTGATATTGTTAATCAACCTGTAACAGTAATAGAATTGGCGGGCCAACTTTGGTCTGATTTTATGGGAGATAGAAACGAAGCGATTGGTTTTGCGATGAACAACGTTGCTTCTTCGATGAGAATTAGCGCTATTTTTGAAAATATGTTTCCTAGGGCTAGAGAAGTACATGATGACTATTTTGTTCCATTCTCAAGTAATCCAGGAATGGCTGTAGATCATGCCAGCTTATCTTTTATGCTTGGGCTAGCCAGGTTGGCAGAACAATTTGCAGATCATACACAAAGGGTTTTGGTGCAATCATCCGATCCCCAACAGCCACTAGCTTCGTTTGCTGACCCATTTGCTGCCGTGGGTTAATACTCCCCCTTTACCATTTTTAACAATTTTCAAATTCCATGCAAGTTTTATGCAAGTTGATACGATATATAAGTAGAGGAAGACCATGATTCATGCCTGTTTGAATATATGGATATTGAGCTCGCAAGACAAAACAGGCTTGTCGTTTGTAAACGGACAAGCTTTTTTTATTGACGGAGGAAAAATTTAAATGACTTATATCGGTGATACGGGTAATGTAAAATTTGCTCTTCCCATGGATGCAAGCAATAAAGTTCTTGCTGACACTCTGGGATACTTGGATAGTGTCTTCGAATTAAATCAGGAGGCCACTATTGATTATGAGGTCTTAGAGGCTGCTGGCAAAGCCAACTATAAATTTGTAGCGGAAAAAGATCCTAATTCACCTGCAACTGGCCCGCAAAAATACTTAGTTAAAGCCTATGTCTATCGCAATGGAAATTGGGAAACCCCTCAAAAAAATATCCGCCAGATTCTTTTATCCGGACAAGACCTTTCAGTTAGCGGAAAGCCACAAGGACCAAGCTATTTATTTGCAGTTTTAAGACAATTAAGCTCTCTCGATCTTAAAGATAAAGGGCCAATTCGTATTAATCTTACCTCTTTAGTCAGAGATGTAAAAAGCCAAACTGAATCTGACCGCAAAGGTATAAGGCAGCTCAGAAAAGTTGATTCGGCTGTCATAACTGCAGAGGTGAACATTGCTCGGGTTGGGCAACATAGCCAGACGATACAAAGTTATGATTTAGACACATATATTAACTTTTATAATGATAGTAGATATGTTGATAATAAGCCACAGATAATTACTGCGCTAGAGGCAACCTTAGCTCAGGCTAAACGAACTAAATTAGGTGGTTCTAGTTTAAACACAAGTATTGATAAAGCAGAAAAACTTATCGCTGCTCATAAGAAAGCCATTCAGGATAAAAAGGAAGTGGCTACTGAGCTTGATCCTGTTAGCACCAGTTTTTTAATTAATTATACTAGAGAAGAGATAGACTTCTTGCTGAAAGCTGGATGGGAGGATGATGGTGATGGGGTGGCTGAAGTTCATGAGTTTGAAAATCAAGTCTTTGCTAAAAGTCTTGATCGGGGTACCGGGGCTCACAAAGCAGATGGCATTATTTCCGGTTCATTGAGTGGCGACAATAACATTGCTGAAGCCAAGGCTAGTATGACGGCCTGGGGTAATATTGTGCACAAGGGCCGGCAGGGCCAGGCCAGATTTGATGCGGCGCTAGCTGACTATCGGCGGATGACCAGTGTGGCGCAACATACTTTTTCCAATGGCCAATTTACTGAACTGGCGACTGTACATGATAGTATTACGACCCTGGCCGAGAAGGCTGATTTTAAAACTAAAGCTGATGTTGAGGCTTTTGCTGAACAGCATTTTCACTCTCCTGCAGTTAAAGCTGCTGCTGTTAAGGCTTGGGAAAGTAATGATGGCAAGTTAACCGGCTGGCAATATGCTAATGCCGCCTTGCTTGACAGCAAAGTCATTGATGGCTGGCGGCTTGGTTCGGAAAAACTTGAGGCTTTGCTAAGAAGTCATTCTAAGGTTGACAATCTTTTACCTGAGATGCTGGCGGCAGAGGAGGCTAGCCGAACTAAACCGGCTATTTCAACTTACGATTCGTCGAGTAAATATGGTTTACAAAAGGACATCAGGGAGCTAAAACAAGCCTTGGTTCATATTGACACGAACCCAAAAGAATTTTTTGATACATATACGGCCCTATTAAATAGTCGATCTTATAACTTGGCTGATAGTCCTGATGTTTTGAGGATTGTCCATGAAGCCCATTACAGGGCAGGGAACTACAGGTTAGCCTTGCTTGTCGCTGTCAAATTGGATAACCCTAATACTACGGATAAAGCTCAGGCCAAGGATGGCAATGTTGCTGCTGTGTTTAAAGCTATGAAAGATGCTGGTGTCTATTGGCAGACGGCTGAATTGATAAGAGATAAAACCATTGATATTCCTAATCGCGATGTTTATGCCAAACAGCTGATTGACGATTGTTTATCTGACGGTCGACCCCACATGATCGAGTTAGCCAAAGAGATGCTGGCTTATTTACCGGACGATGATTTTGTTGCAGAAGCTAATGGAACCGATAGTCAAAAGAAGGCTTGGGGCCGGGTGAGAATTGATGATTATAAGGCTCTGGTAAGACGTAGAACTGCAATCCCTGACGCAGTTAGAACTGCTCTTCGGGGAGCCTTTACTTTTAATACCACTACCTTACAGGATGGTAGAACTGTTGGTGGTTGGGTTCTGAAAAACGTTGCTAATCAAAACCAGGAAGCGGCATTAACTGCTGCGGTAGATACCCTGAGAAAAATTGCCAATAATCAAGGCGGGAATTATTCCAGGGAAACAAGGATTTACGCTAACTTTGCCTTAGCGCGTTGTTTATATGAAAGAGGAGATATCAGGGCAAAAGAAACTGGTAATTATGATGACCAGAAGGAAGCGGCAGTTCGTCTGCGCGAAACTTTCCTGGCTTTAAAATATGCTCGCACAGCCAACCCACCAATTGATATCCCGCCTGATATTGCCCGGCATATGCAAAAAAAGGCTCTACATATGTTTGCGGCTATGGTAACACCGCTTGTCAGCAACTACTTGAGCAATACGCAAGGTGGTTCCTTTACTTCTGGTACTTTTCCAAAAAATTACAGTTTTTATAAGGATGTTGCTCTTGCTTTATTAAAACAATTACCAATTGTACCTATGCATAGTCAAGGCCAAGGGTCACCGACTGTTCCTAATATGGATCCAGAAACGGGACATCCCTTACCACAAATTATTAAGGATAATTTTACTGTGACTACTTTCCGTCATTTCTATTCGGTAATGAAAGTGCAGCCCAGCAAGATATTTCCTCTAAATGCAGACTCAAGGGAGCGGTTAGAAGGCCTGGGCTTAATGGAGAGAAAAACGGAAGATCATGGCTCACCTCGTACTCCGAAGCAAAGGGTAGAAGATAGAAAAAATAATTATGAAAAGAGATTGAAATCTTTCCCCCCTGTATATAACGATAAAACCTCTGGGCCAGGGAAGCAGTTAGAAGGGATTATTGAGATGATTAGGGCCGGGAAATCGGTCAAAGAAATACAACCAAAACTTGATGAACTTGGTCGTGAAATTAAAAAACTGGAACAGCAAAGGACAGCAGCCGGGGGTTCTCCTCCTCCTTCGGTTAACCTAACGCCAATACAAGCTCGCATACAATTGAGAAATTTAATGGCTCTTGCTCGAACGAGAAAGAAAGATGGACTGCCAGATATTAGAGCGAAAACTAAGACTGCTGAGGCTGCGGTTGAAGCTTCTACTTATAATCCCTCATATGCAAAAGCAGCTCTTGATGCTTTGGCAGTTGCCCTTGTTGAAAAAAAGACTTAGTAATTTTTATTGTAAAAACAGCTTATAAATCTCCATTTTCATGCAAGATTTCTGCCAGTTAATCCGATATATATAGTAGAAGCACACCCATGGTTCATGCCTGTTTGGATTTTGGGAATAGTCAGCTTTATAACAGGCTTGTTTCGAAATTCCTCGAAACAAGTTTTTTTGTTTCTAGTCATAAGAAAGGAGGATCAGAGTGAATCCCCCAAATGGTATTACCGGCACTGGCAGCTCAAAAATAACCCCAGCCCAATATTGTGGGTCAAAGTTGGGCTTCGAACAACTTGAAGATCCTCAATTTTATACTACAGATGATAACCTGCCGATTAACTTTAACCCTACCAACCATGCGCCAGTATGCAAGCAGGATCAAAATTCTTGTTATGCAGATTCCAAGGATCTGGAAGTGCTTAAGAATTGGAAGGGTGGCATAGTGGGAACCCTTGATATCATGACACGTCTTTATGATGGCAATATCCCCCTTAAGCTTAATCCGGCTGATGTTGTGGCAGTGGTTAATAAATATGCTGGTATGAGTAGTGGTTCCACAGAGATTTCTAAGGCCACTGCTCAGAAAGTGCTTTGTCAACCCGAACTGCGCTTGCTAATCAGATTAGAGCTGGATCGCAAATCAGGTATTGGCCGCAACCCTTTGCCAGAAGGAACCCTGCCCCCTGATAATGTTAAGGAGATAAAAGTTACTTTTGCCATGAGAACAGCTATGCAGCAGGCTGTGACCAAGTTTTATGGGCAAAGTGCTTATACTGATCGGCTGGTAGAAGCCCTGCTTAACGGTTTAAAAGATGGCAGCCTTGGTTTTCATCTTCATGATTATAAAGATGAGCAAACCGGACAAAAGACAGAAGGCTTTACTTTATTGCTAACTTCAGGGGGCAATACTTCCCAAGTTGCGCGCTATACCAAAACGACCTTTGCTAGTTTTGTGGAACAAAATGTAGAGACTAACGTTACCTCCCGGGATGATCTTTCTAAAATGCTGATTACCTATTATCAGATTTCGTTGGTAGCTGGCGGTACCGGCTATAGCCCGGGAAAAGTAACTTATGGTAGTTTCGATACCGATACTGCGGAAGCCTTTTTAGGCTTATTGGGTTCCGACTTAAATATTGCTACTTTTAATATGGATTCGGTTAACATCCTCTTAGCAGCTAAGCACAAAGCTTTACTAACACAGCAAGCTATTGTTACTGGTTTGTTTAAAAGGGCTTCAGGCGGGCCGTTGATGGAAACGTTACGTTTCCAAGAAACCAATCGCTATCTTGGTCAAATTATAGAGCTTAAAGATCAAGCCCAAAACTATCTTGATGGCATTCCTAAAACAGATGCGCCAGAACTTGAATCACAAAGCGCTAAAGATTTAAGGGCTTTAGCCAGGGATGTGATTGCTGATTGTGAGGAACAAGAAGTCAGCGCATATAGCCGCTTCCTTGGTTTAGGCAAAGGGCAAGATGACCTGCTTGAAACGGAAATGGTTGTTTTGACTCAGAAGATTGAGCGCTACAAAAACCCTGATGATGCCAAGAAGTTAGCAAAATATAAAACTGCGGTAAGGGATGCCTATACCGCTCTTTTTCAAACCTTAGCTCGTTATTACAAGGCCACCAACAGTCTTGAGGTCAGAGCTAAAATTTACAACCATTTGGTTGATCTGCACGCTTTAAGGGCTCAATATCCAGAAATTGATTTTCCTTATTTTGGCAGTGTTGATAATGCCGGTTTTGCCCAGAGCTTTCCGGGGGTTAGAGGGAAAAAGATTTGGGATACCCTTTTAAAACAAGGTCTTATCGTTCTTGATAAATCTGGTATTTATCGGGCCGGCAATAAATTCACCGGAGACAGAGCCCAGTTTGAAAATACTTTCCAAATCCCACTCTTGACACTAACCACCCAAGAGAAACAACATATTTATGACTTTTTAAAGCAGGCAATCGTTTCTGCTGATATAAAATACGTGCAACAAAAAGTGCAAAGTGCCGGGGAACGGCAAGCAGAGTTTTCCGATTTAGGTGTTGAGCCTGTTTTGGATGAGAGCAAGGTTGGGGCAACGGTTGATACAGCTTTGGCGGTCAGTGAATTTTTGGATAAAGACCCTGATATTCAAAAAGTTCCTGAATTGCGCATGATTGTAATCAGTTACCTTGATCGCACAATGAAGAGAAGAACTGAAATTGATCCGGCCTTGGTTATAAGAAAGTTCTTAGCTGTTTTTGATGGTGATCATCATGCCAGCGCTGCCTATGCCAAGGCTCTTTATGAACATAATCTTATTGAGAGTCGTGGCGGCATGGTCAATCAAGTAATGTATGATATGACCGGGAAATCAATAAATACTGGAATCTATGAGCAAAAAATTAGCAGGGAGTGTCCTAGTAATGATTTGACATCTCCAAAAATGAAACAGTTGGGTTCGTCAGTAAATAACCTGGCTGTAAGTTTGTATTCTGCGGTTCAAACCCACAACTTAGTTCATCCCGATAGACAAATTGACTTTGTGGTCCTGGCTAAAAAGATGCAGCAACTTTTAGATAAGTATGAAAATCCTGCTGCCAGGGCAATTTTCAGAAAATCGTTAGGTTTGTTAAATAAGTATGATGGGACTCATGCCCAGGCCGAGTTTCAAATTGGGGAATGGGCTCAGGAGCAATTAGCTAAACATTTTACTATCAGTCACCCACGTTTAAGTGTTAAGGGGGTCAGGCATATCGGGCCTTCAGTAGTTTATCGTTTAGCTTATCGAGCTGGGGCTAAGAGTATTCGTACTGCTGCAGTTCCCTATAGTAGTATTGTCGCACAATTTGAACCAGCGGATCTAACTAGACTGGCAGCCCCTAAAGATCCCCAAAACGCCTATTACTTAATAATGAGTAGTGTGACCGGTGATGGTTACTATTTTCAACGGGTTAACCCTTTTGATCAAACTGCAGCTTTCCCAATTGAAAAATTTGCTCATTTAAATGGTGATCACCGGGCTCACGGCATTGCTAATTTGATGAAAATGGCTCCTCTAGCTGCTTTTAGCTTTATGGTGGAAGGCCATGTTGATACAGATGCCCCAATTTCAACTTTGTTGGCTGATAAAAAATTATCAAACCTTTTTGGAGGCACTGGTCTAAAAGGGCTAGTTGAATTTTTTAGCCAGGGTAAATATTATACTATTGAAAATGGCGCTTTTTCAGCTTTTGATCAATGGCAACGAGATGCCTTTAAGAAGTTTGTTGAGTTGCAACAAGGCTTAGGTCAGTATGTTGTTGAAAACCAAAATGATCGCGAGTTGCTTCTGCGTATTTTACGTCCTGACGCCCGCTTTACCGAACAAGAGCGCTTACGTCTAGTAGGTTGGGGGGGAGAAGGGGGTTTGCTAAGTCAATTAGAATCACTTTATTATGCTTTCATGGCTAAAGCTGAAGCTAGAAGTAAGGGGCAATTCCCAGGAACTGAGAATGAACTTGATTCGGACGAGAAAAAATATCTGGCTGGAGCCCTGGAAGAAATTGGGGCTGCCATGGGGCTACGCTTGCTAGGTTGTGCCGAGAATAAAAGGATTTTCCAGCTCAGACGCAAAGGGGGCATGCGTGGTGATCAGCAACAAACTTTGTTGCAGTTAGCCGATTATTTTGATCGTTATCAAATCTATCTCCCGGACTTTCGTTTAAGCGGTCTTAAAGCAGAGGGCTTGAAAAATAGATTTTTAGAACAAATACCTACCAATCGTATGGCCAGGGTAGCAATCTCTCAGTTTGGAGCCAATCAGCAAGCAATTTGGACCAGCTTAATCAGGGCCGGCTATGTTGATGAGCAGGGTTTGTTTTTGGCCGCTTTTGATGGTAAGTGGGAAAATTTTAAACTGGATCTTAAACTGACCGACCAAGAGCGCGCTGGTGTATTTACTGTTTTAAAGAAGGGTTTTAATGATCGGGCTGCCTTCGAACTGGAATGGAAGGAATTTGCTAAAACTTATGATCAGAGTCTCTCCCTTTTAAGGCGCATGCATCTGCAGCTTCAGGTTTTAGCCGATACCTTTAAGCCGGAAGAACATGACAAGTTTTATGGGATTCCCGGATTAAGTTTATATATGTCAACACTTGGGCACATGTGGAAGGCCGGTTGGGAAGCCCTTGATCCCCCTTCAGCTATCAGCAATGTGGTAACCGGTTTAGAAGATTCACAAAACTATGAGTTTGCCTTAGCCCTTGATGAAACTTTACGCCCAGAATTGCATGGTTACAATAAAGGGATCGATCAAGAAACTACCACAATTGAGCAACACCTAGCCTTTGCAGGTAAGCCTGAGCAAAAAGATGCCCTGTCATATCGGAATGATATGGCAAAAATAGAAGAGGATCTCGACAATTTAGCCGCTACCGGCAAGAAAAAATCCCATCAGCAAGTTTTAGCGGAACTATTACAACATAATAAAACTGTCGATGCCCTTGCCAACGCAATTTTAGGACCCGAATCCAAATTACAACTCAAGGCTTTCCATAGCCAGTATTTACAATTAAGGTTGCATTTTTTACGCTTGAAAATTTACCAAATGATCGTTAACTATAATGAATTTATTGCCAACGTAGACTGGCGTCATCCCGATCCTGACTTTGCCTTCAAAGATACTCGGTCCACCTATTTTGTTTCTGTAGCCGGGCAAATTGAAAGTCTTCTTCAATCTCTAGATCAGGGGATGGAAAGTGCTGATCAACTTGCCCTGGGTTTGGGCAGTTTGCAAGCCAGCGTTGCTAATTTACAGGCTTATCTTGGGCCGCAACCGAAATTCGATTTTAGTTTCAATGGACAAAAACTCTTGGCTAATCAAATGAGGACTGAGCTGGCAGCTACCCTCAAATTGCTGGGCAGCTTAAAATCCTCTCCGTTGTTTCAGGCTTTTGAAACCAGGTCAAAATTGGTTGGCCAGCGCGGCCGCTTAATGGCCTATATTGCCAACTTTAGGCTTAATGC
The DNA here is from genome assembly GCA_001771545.1 of candidate division WOR-1 bacterium RIFOXYB2_FULL_42_35. Taxonomy (GTDB): domain Bacteria; phylum Margulisbacteria; class WOR-1; order O2-12-FULL-45-9; family O2-12-FULL-45-9; genus XYD2-FULL-41-8. The sequence goes on from MEUC01000022.1 coordinate 41,180, forward strand.
CGAAAGCTGGTCCGCCCTAAAGAAGAAATTTCAAATGCATTTTGGTAATGACTGGAAGGCGGGTTTGGCTAGAGGAATTAGTAAGGTTTTTACTCAAGATGAGAATAAGTTTCAGTGGAAAACCGGCGAAACCTTTCAGGGGGATATGTTTGAGTTTCTGGATGGTTTCTTTGCCAAAGAGGGTGGTTCAATTAATTTAAGGAATTTGATTGTTACGGTGGGGGATACCGATGATGTCTTCTTGGCCAAACAGATGCTTAGTAAATTGCTCACTACCATGTTTAGGAGCCAAGAGGTTAACTGGTTTTCAATTATTCCTACAGTTGTTGGAGCATCTCAAAGCAGCATGGCTCAGTTTACCCCGGATGTGGTTAGAGAAGGCTTAAACTTTCTGGGCTTAACAGGTTTTGGTGATGGTCGTGTTGGGGCTGATGATCTTGATCGTTTGGTCCAATATACCCAAAACCCCCATTATTGGGTGGGCTACAATGCTGTAACTGCCTGGTCAATGTCTGCCAATCAAAAGCCGGTTATGGATCAAACCGGGCAGATTATTATGACCAACGCCTATACCCAGGAGGGTCAAGTTTATTTAGCCAAGAAACTTGGTAACTCTAAAAAGGATAAGTTTGCTTTAAATAAAGTTGATGGTCATGATGTTCGCTTCTTCTACAATAAAGCCCTCCAAGATACTATTGTGCCGGCTGTTTTAGCTAATGATTTTGTTCGTGACAAAATCATGACCCTAACTGGTCAAAACAATGGTTGGACAGGTGGGTTCTTTAATGCGGTTAAGAGTGGTAAATACAAAACTGATCTTCTTAAGTCTTCTAGACATGACATGTTTCAAGAGCCCTGGTTATCGATAATGAAAGAAAAATGGCGTACCTCTCAAGTAATTGGCTTCCTTAAGTCTGTTGAAGGGTTAAGTCCTGCGGTCAGAAAACAAGCCACTGCTTTTATTAGTGATGAGGCTAATCGACCAGCCCTAGAAGCAGGAGTTGTTGCTGCCTGGGAAAAAGTCGCCAAGATTATCCCTAAAGATTACCATGAAGCCTTGGTTCACGCCTGGAAAAATCCTAATAAGGCTACTAGTGCTAGGATTACCAAAAAATATTTCCATAAACGTCTTGAAAGTTTTTATGATGTTAAAGACTTTAAATTATTTAGTGCTAATAAATACAGTCCAAGCAGCCAGGGTGATGAATTCTTTTTTGCCGGTGTTGTGCAAGATGCCGGTCAGATTATTGGGGCAATTAATACCTCCAAACAAAGACATGACCTTGAGCGCGATGAGTTAATGGGCTTTAGGGCTCAAGATAAATGGGCTGATCTAACTTATCGCTTTAAAGATGACCAGCAACATACTTTTGTAGTTGTAACCCCTAATTTGGCCGATGTTAATAAGCCGGCAGCTGGTACTACCCCTGCTTGGTATGCCAGGGCTTGGAATGCTGCACTGGGTTCCCATGAAACAGTCAGTAATCTAAAGTATGCTTTTGTGGGGGGCACAGATAATTCTTCCGCCCTTAATCCTTTTGATCGTGACAATAACGCTTCTGATGCCTGGGCCAAGATTCAAAGAACTTTAATCAGGCTTAATGAAGACCTGCAAAGTGGGACCCTTGATCCGGTTTCGCTCAGTTTTTTTGAGCGAACACTGCCCAGTCTTGTTAGACACCTGATTAATTTAAGGATTTTAATGCCCAAGGGTATCGCCTTAGGTTATGTTGATCTGTGGGGGAGTGTGCCAAAGATATTGGCTACTTTAGAACATATGCTCACTTTAAAAGATCCTCTCTTAAGGGAGAACATGAAAAAGGTTTTAGTTGAGCATGTGCAAACCCTCTTTAAGGCCTTAGGCCATATTGGTGGTGCTTTCTTGGTTTATGAAGGTTTGCCTTTGATTTTCTTAAAACAGGCTCTTGATGCTTTGGAAAATGGCGACTATGAAACTTTTGCTGCTAGCCTAATGGCTACACTGAGCTTTGCCAGAAGTCAAACAGCAGTGTTTAGTGAACTTGTCCAGAATGGTACGATTGTTCTGGCTCGTAGTAGGGTCGGGAGAACAGCTGTTAGCAGACTGAGAAGTGGTGCAAATGCTTTGATAAATGGTCCTAGTGGTGGCAGGCTGATTCGTGTCCGTGGGTTTATGTATCGTGTCCTTAAACCACTCCAATTCCAAGCAGCTATGGAGCACCTCGCTGATAAAACAGAAGACCTAGCTGAAAGAAACATTAGTTATAGATCCGCGGCAACAGCCTGGCAGCATCTTAGACATAACTGGAGTCATGGCACTGGTTTTCGAGTGGCAAAGAATGTGATTTTAGCGGCAGCACCAACACGTAGCAACACTTTTTATCGAGCCGGTAAGGCTGTCAAGGGTTTCTTTTTTGGGAGGATAGATCAATTAGCGCCAGGGGTTAGAATCCAAAGTACAGGTGATGGTAATGGTGAGCAATTACACGGTGAAACGACCGGAGAAAGAGTTACACGCAGGGGACAACGGCTTAGAAGAGCCATTGATCGGCTGAGACGACGGTTGGCTGGTCGCATTACTAATCTAGGTGAATTTGGTAATGGTGAGCAATTACGCGGTGAAACGACCGGAGAAAGAGTTACACGCAGGGGACAACAGCTTAGAAGAGCCATTGATTATCCGGGTCTAGGGGTTAATTGGCTGAGACGACAGTTGGCTGATCGCATTATTAATCTAGCCGCCAGGTTACCACAATCATGGTCAATTGGCGCTAATTCTCGCACAGCTCAAGGCAATAGGGTGACCAGACGTGCTAATCGTCAAGCTGCTGACGCAATCTTAGGCGCTTTAGCTCGAGGCAGGGGTTATTTTGACAGTATTACCATTCATTTAGCTAGTGGACCTGTGATAATTAATGGTTATCAGGCCGCTAGAATTGTTAATCAACAACCTGTGGGGGGGCTTACCGATGTAGAGCAAACTTTGGTTCGGGAACGTTTAATAGGTTCACAGAAAAATCCAAGCCAAGGCCCATATGCTAGACGTCAGGCCCGCTTAAATCATCATTTACAAAATATTACTCGTAATCTTGATCGTTTACCCGGTGCAACTGTGTTAGTTGAGGATATGGTTGCTGCTGGTGTTGAACGTGCCAGAGCCGAGATAGTAGTTAGCAATATTAATAGGATTGGTAATCCTATGCACCAATCTGGCTTTAATCTGGCAGCTAGTATTCATAATATGTCACGTTCTCAATGGCAGACCCATGTTGCCAATCATGGCCTTAGTGGGCAAGAAGCTGGACAGATCAGGCGCTGGGCCAGTGATTGTTACCATCGCAGACTTCGTGGAGGGACCTTTATTGGTCTCTTCGTTGGTCTTTATGGCAGTATGAAATTAACCGAATGGTGTAATGAATTAAAGCTTCCTCAAATAGCCACAGAAGCAATTACCATTTATGGTGGTCAGGTTTTAACAGTTGCAGCCCAAAATATGGGTAGGCTTGCCAGAGGCGTTCAAACTGCAGACTTACTCACCGCTTTAACAAGTGCTGGACTTAGAGGCGTGGGCAGAACTTTGTTTGTTCGTCCTGGACTGACAGCTTTGGCTGGTTTTGGTGCTGAGGGGGTTGTTGGGGGAGGTTTTGCCCTCTTTGGTTCAATGTTTGGTTATCATGGTTTAGAAAATACTAAACTAGCTAAGGGGGTTGGTTTGGGTGCCGGACTCGGGATTTCTTTTGTACCAGTTACTGCAACGTCCCTTTCCGGTGGATTGCTAGCGTTTGCTGCGCCTCCTGCTCTGCTTGGTGCAATTACTGAAATAGGGATGAGAATAAGATATGGCCAGTCTTGGGAGTATGTCGAACATAGTTTGGTAGAAGGGTCTGCTATGTTTAGGCAGGAGTACCCGTTTTGGTCTTTACCAGGCAGAATTATGGGTAGTATTCCTTTGGCTAATCTCCCTTTTCAAGTTTGGGAGAGTAGTCAACTTTATGTTGAGCCTGTTGCTAAAAATCAGCGTGAGCGTTTGGATCAAGCTACAGAACATTTTAGATTGGCTTTAGGCCAAACAGCCACAAAGGCTTTAAAGGAAATCGTTATTAAGCGCGATCTTGATATATATAATCCAGAGGTTGTAGACGAATTAAAAACAGCTGTTACCAAGCGTATGTTAATCATGTTAAGGGATCCGCAATATAAGCCAATGTTAGACCAAATTAATATCTATATGAAATCAGGTGGAATCAAGGCTGACTTACCAAAAGACTTTACTCGTTTAAGAGCTATTGCTGCTTATGCTCTATTACCTGAAGATGAAAGATACCTGGTTGATCAAGAACAAAAACAGCAAGATCGCAGCAAACGAGGAAGCGCCCCAACTAAAACACCGAGTCATTCTTATGGCTATTATTTGCCTTCGCAAGAGGTTCTTGATTGGATTTGGGACAACGGCTTAATTCAATATGTTGGTCCTGATGGTCAGCCAAAGTTGGTGCAGTGGCGAGAGCCTTTAATCCAAGCCAGAAAAGCAGTCGGCTTAAAATAATTTTTTAAAAATTGGCGGGCGCAGCGAAAAATCCGCCTACGCCCGTCGAATGTTTCGGCGAAAAACAGGCTCGTCGCGGCTTCGGCGGACAGGCAGGACTCACTCGCCCGCTTAATAAAAAGGGTGGGGTGCAGCGAAAAACAGGCTCGTTGTTGCCCCGCTCTTTTTTATTAGTATAAGACAGGCTCGCTTGCCCGCCGAAGGCGGACGAAGGAGGGTTACTTCCCGCCTTTTTTTCTTTCTTAGTCCATATTTGCAGGCGTTATTGTTTTTTCTTGCTTGCTCCTTTTAGTTGATCTGCTATACTTTATCCATAATATATGCGTTTGGTCTATCCAAAATATATGCGGGTGGTTTATGCCTAAGATTTCGCGCTTACGCCAGAAGGCTTTTGATTTTTGGCAGCAGCAGGTTAAACAGGGTAATTTTGTTATCAGCAGTAAAGATTTTCCTGACGAATATTGCCGCAGATTTTTACTCCGGCAAGACTTGCTCTTTCAGCTTAAAAGCGGTTTGTATCTTTTAAAGAATAAAGGTCAAGCTGAAGCTGGTTTGGTTTACCAAAATTATTGGCAGATAATTAAACTTGTTTTGGCTAATTATGAACCTTGGTCCATTGAAAAAAAATCAGCGCTTAATTCGTATCTCGGAGATGAAAGCATCCCCCATAAACTAATGGTCAGGACAAAAAGAAATGTTAAATATGCCGTCAACTTGCCTTTTGGTTTAACTATTATGATTCGTCCGGATACAAATCTTAATGAAAAAACCAGGCAAGCCTGGCGACTTAAGGAAAGTTTAGTTTATTTGGATATCCCTGAAAGGGTGCTTTTAACGGTGCGTCAACGCAATCAGGCAGGTTTTATGGCTTTTTTGAAAGCTACTAAATTTGACTCTCGTTTTTTAGATGTTTTGTATTCCAAGCAGCCTAAACCTGTTGCTGTTAAAGAAATAGTCGGCTTAGCTAAAAAAGTTGGCCGGCTTGACCTGGCCAATGACCTGGCTGCTATTTATCAGCGCTATACTGTTTATCGGGTTTGAAAGGGAGCCTTTTTATGGAACCAGCTTGGTTGACTAATTTGCAGGAACAAATCAAGGCTTATGCTGGATTAGCCGGAGAGTCAATTAGGTCGCCGCAAAGGACAGTAAACAAACACCAGTTAAGAGAAATCATTAAACAAGCTGTTGATCATAAGCAAGATGATATTTATAACTCCACTACTATTGAAGGCTATGCTATTTCACCAGAGGAAGTTGAAGCTGTAATTATGGGGAAAATCCCCGAGACTAATGAATCGATTGAACAAATAAAAAACAAGATGGCCATCATTGGCCATGCCAATGCTTTTGAGTTTATCATAAAACAGATTAAACAGGATTTTGGCCGTCCGCTTTTATCTGAAGAACTGGTCAACGAACTTTACTTCCAGCTTTTTAAGCCTTCGGTCGATGCCAATATACTTGACCGTTTTGATCTGGTTGGCTATCGCAGGGTCAAAGTATATATCCGTAACAGCCGTTTTGTGCCGCCGGCTTTTGACAAAGTCCCTGATTTGGTGAAAACTTTTATTTCTGCGATTAACGGCATTTCCAATCACCTTGTTAGGGCAATTTTAGCCCATTATTTTTTTGTGAGTATCCATCCTTATCCGGATGGTAATGGCCGCTGCGCCAGGTTGTTGATGAACTATTTGTTAGCTTGTTCCGGTCATTACTGGGTAACTATACCGGCAGAAAAGAGAGAGCATTACTTTAAAGCCTTGCAAAGCGGACAGCTTGATTCAGATGTTCTGCCATTTACTTCTTTTATTCTTTCCTTAATGGCGTAAAACAGGCTCGTTTGCCCGCCGAAGTCATTTTTGGTTTTAGTCGAGTATGACGTAGGCGGGTTGTTGCCCGCCTTTTTCTTATCCATTTGTGTTGATTAATCCCCCTTTTGATGCAAGAAAACAGGTTCTAACTACGATATAATAATAGGGGAGGAGAGCGCCTTGCCTATTCAGCCATCTGCTTACACTATATATTGGTAAAGCCTGTTGTCAAGCAGGCTTTTTTTGTTTAGAATTAGGAAGTAACGGATAAACATGAAGACAAAATTAACCAAATTAATTTTAATTGTTTTAGGACTGATAGTTTTTTTTCCTGCTGTAGCAACTGCTAAATCTTTCCTTGGGCCGGTTGACTTTACTGCTACCGGGACTTCACCGGCAAAAGCTTCCTTGCGGTTTTTAGCTTTTACCAATAGTGATGAAAGTCATGTTGTTACTGAAAAATTTGCCTATCTTTATACCGTTACTTCCGGACAAGGCAACTGGCAATTTGATACCGGCAATCTTGATCTTGCAGCTACTTCTTTTACCACTTATTTTTATGATACAGGTAGTGACTTGATGACTTTTGAAACCTACCCTGTTGATGACTCTGTGATGCCGTATCATAAATCCATTGACCTGCAAATCAAAGCTAATGTTACCCCCCCTGTTTTAAATCCCCCGCTTCTTGATAATGGGGTAACCAGTTTAAGCTGGACCGGCTCCGGTGCCGGTTCATATAAAATATATCGTTCTTCAGTCAATAACGGACGTTATCGTCTAGTCATCGATAATATTCCCGGTTCAGCCACTTCAATCCAGGAGGTTAGTCCTCAACTGTTGGGGCAGGATGACTTTTATTATCTCTTAGTTCAAGTCTTCGCGAATGGACTTAGAGTTCCTTCTAAAGGAATAAAAGCGGTTAGACTGGATAAGGATTTTCTGGCGGTCGATATTACCCCGCCGCCGCCGGCAATTAGTCTTTATGTTAATCAGTCAATTAGCCTCGAGGCCGTGGCTAGCTACTGGGTTTATCCCCCGGCTCCGGCTTCGTCATACTCTACAACGGAAGTGGTTACATCATTGGTAACATGGGAAGCTTTGGGGGGAGTTGGCACTATTGGGGCGACCGGGGTTTTTACTGCTGAAGCTGCTGGATCAGGCTATGTTAAGGCTAGTTATACAAGCGGCAATCCTAATAAGATTTTGCGTTCGCAAACAGTTCCGGTTGAGGTCTTGCCCATAAAATTACAATCTATCAGCTTAATTCCTGCTACCGCGGAAATTATCTCAGGCCAAACCAAAAAATTTAATGTTGTTGCTACTTATAATGACAACTCTACTGCAGAGGTCGGCAATAAAAGTAAACATGCCCCGCCAATAAATGATTACTGTACTTTTGAAGTAATCCCTATTGTTGGCAGTAATGTTGTTACCGTTACAAGTTCAGGGGAGATCAGCGCTAACAAGGTTGGAGTCATAAAACTAAAAGCTTATTATACTTTTAAGCAAATCACCAAGGTTGATACAGCCACTGTGACTGTTGAGCCCAACCTTCTTGATCATGTTATTGTTGAACCGGGAGGTTCATTATACCTCATGGTTGGGGAAACAGTTAATTTAACCGTGGAAGGTTATGATCTTAATGATAATAAAATTAACCCGGCCAACGTCAGCTATAATTGGCAGTTTGCTGGAGGGAGTCCTGCCACTGCTACGACCAAAGATATTTTTTTTACTGCCGGACAAACCGGATTTTATACCCAGGAAAGCACTGTTACTGCCCCAGGCATAGGAATTGGCAATTATATCTCTAAAGTAGCCAGCCCGGAAATGATTATTGATGATACCAAATTTATTAAGCTGGAGAATCTTGCTGCCCAAGCTCTGTATGGAACTGCCGATCCCTTTGACGTTCGTCTGTCTTATTATTTTAAACCCAATGAGATTATTTCTACGGCTGTAACCTGGGAAGTTAAACCAACCGCCGGTGGTACGGTAGAACAACTAGCTTCTTCCGGAACCGATCGTTTTAATTTTATTCCCTGGAAAAAGGGTTCGGCGGAGATAGTAGCTTATTTTGATGGTCTGGTCACTTCTGAGATTATTACCATTGATGCTACGGTTTCTGCCATTAGTATTGTTCCCTCTCCTGCTACTATTGTTGCCGGCCAGCTGACTACCCTTGAAGTAACTCTCTATCATATAGAGGGGAGTACTTCTGCAGGCAGAACCCTCTGTGATTGGGATTTGGTTGGTCAAGCCGGTTGGAATGATCCGGTTGATGGGGAAATTTATCTAACTCAAACCGGAACAGATACGTT
>MEUC01000022.1:49849-83487 GCA_001771545.1 candidate division WOR-1 bacterium RIFOXYB2_FULL_42_35
AAACCGGAACAGATACGTTGGAAGTAAATTACACTAGCAAGGTTTTAGGTCAAGAAAAAATTACGGCAGAAACTGCCGTAACTATTATTCACGGAGACTTTGCCAAGTTAAGGATTAATCCTGCCAGTGCTTCGATGTCGTCGGGAGATAAGCTGACGTTAACGAGTGAAGCGACAGATGCCTGGGATAACCCGATAGATATTGGTACAGTCGGTCATAGTTGGACATTGGCTGGAGGTACTCCATTAACCAGCACCGATAGGGTTGTTACCTATGAGGCAGGGGCAACCGCTGGTCAGTACACGATTAGCTTAACAGGGAATCTAAATACAACGAGTGTGAGTACTACAGCAGCAGTGCAAGTTGATGCAGTGCAAAGTATCTCTATCCAAAGTTTGAATAGTAGTCTGGTTTATGGTACAGGCGATGAGTTTGATGTTCGGGCCGTGTATCAATATGCATCTCCAGGGAAGGTGCAAGCCGGGGTAACATTTGAGGTCACGAATGGGATAGGGACAGTTATTACAGAGGGAGCAAGTTCGTTTAAATTTAATCCCTTGAAGTCCGGGACAGGGAATGTAATCGCTTACTATGCCGGTAAAGTTAGTATAGAAGCCTTAACTGTAACAGCGACAGTCACAGCGATAAGTATCGTTCCGTCAACAGCCACAATTAGGGCAGGAGAATTAACGACCTTTGAAGCGACGTTATATTACGCCGATGGCACTTTTACCACAGCAGGCCGAACCCTCTGTGATTGGAAACTGCCGATGTCCCCGTTTATATCAGTAAGCAATGGACAAGTAACCTTAACTACAACTGGAACAGGAACAATTGAGGCTAGCTATAGTAGTAAGTTACTGGGTCAGGCCAAAGTAATTACCAGCACTATTTTTGTAGTTGGGGTTGGGAACTTAAATAGTTTGAATATAATCCCTCAAAATCAAATAGCTCAAACAGGGGGGACAATTCAATTTACCATTGAGGCTTTTGATGTCTGGAATAATAAAATAGATACTAAGACTCTTAACCAGGATTGGAAAACTACCGGTACTAATGCAATTACATCGGTAGGGACATTTACTGCTGGATCCTTACCAGGAACCTATCAGATTACAGTTACTGCTGAGGCAGATGGTTATTCTGCTGGTAATAGTACCGGTATTACTGTTTATAGTCCTGTTTATAGTTTAAATTCCATTGCAATTTTACCCCAAGCTAACAAAATTGATATTAATCATAAAACAACGACTTTTGAGGTTTGGGGCAGCTATGCTGTGATTGGCCAAAGGCTAATCACCACAGAAGTTTCTTGGCAAGTTATTCCTGCAGAAGTTGGCACTATTGAAGCCTTGGCTGGGAAATTTACTTTTATTCCCAATAAAGCAGGGCAATGTACTGTCGAAGTTACGCATAAAGGGATTTTAAAAGATATTGCTACGGTTGATGTAACAATTGATTTGCTAGCAGTTAGTCTAGAAGCCAGTTCTACAACTCTGCGAATTGGTGAAAAGAGGAAGTTTGATTTAATTGCCTATTATAATGATCAGACCAGTAAAAATGTTAGCAACTCTAGTGATTGTAACTGGCAGATACTACCATCTTGGTCAACTTTAGCGAGCATTACTTCAACCGGAGAAGTGCTGGCTAAAGCAGCTGGAACACCAGCGCCAATTGTTCAAGTCAGCTATTCTTATAATGGTACTGGTATTGTAACTAAGACCGCTACTGCGATACTTAATATTCTTCCTCCGGCTACTTTAAGCTCAATAAATATTGTGCCGGCTTCGGCCAGTCTTATTGCCGGGACAGCCAGGACTTTTAAAGTTGTGGCTAGTTATTCAGATCAATCAACGCAAGAGGTTGCCGCTGCTTGTCAGTGGAGTTTAGATCCTGCTCATGTTGGGAAGATTGTTTCAGGTGAGGTTCTAGTGACAATTGTTGGAAATGGCAAGGCTACTGTGACAGCAACTTATGAATATAAGAGTAAAAGCACTACTGCAACTGCGGCACTACAAATAAGTCCGGCTGTGCTTAATTCAATAACAGTTACTTCAGCAGCTACATCTGTTGCAGTTGGTGGGCAAGTTCAATTTACAGCGGCAGGAAGAGACCTTTATGGCAACATTGTTAGTGTTCCTCCTAGCTGGAAAACATCAGGTGGCTCGATCAGCAGTAGTGGTTTGCTAACTGCTCCAGCAGTCAAGGGTTCGGTTTCTAAAATTAGAGTTGAAGCAAATTCAGGATCAATTGTTGGCACTAGAGAAGTTACCCTTTTAGCTGGAGACTTAACTACAATTACTCTTTCTTCTAGTACTACTGAAGTAGCTGCCGGGAAAACACTAATTTTTACGGTTGCTGGTCAAGATAGTCTAGGTAATCCAGCGGCAGTTGATTCTAACCAATGTCAATGGACTGTATCTGCGGGAAAGATATTGCCCAATGGCATTTTAATCGCTCCAATTAACCCAGGGCAAATAACTGTTACTGCCAGCTATGCTGCTGGCGTTTTTGCTAATCAGCTGATTACTGTTGTTCCGGATATTTTGAGTTCTACAGAAGTTACACCCCTTAATCCTATTGTTTTACCGGCGCAGCAAATTAATTTTGTTGCTGGTGGTTATGATCAATATAGTAATTTGGTCACTTTGGAAAGTTTTACTTACACCGCCAGCAGTCAGGCCGGAACATATAATGTGACTAGAAACCTAGTTGATAGTCGCAATAATCTTACTAAGATTGCTCAAACCAGCCTAACTGTGCAGCCTGGTACGCTTAAGACTATTATCGTTACTCCTGCCGTTGTTACTATCGAAGCTGGAGGCTCACAACAATTTAGTGCTGTTGGTTATGATCAATATAATAATAAAATCTCTGGATTGATTTTTACTTGTAGTTCAAGCCTGGGCAATAGTTCTCTGATCAAAACAACCGGTAAAACGCAGGCAGGGAATTATACTTTAACTGTTTCCAGCCTAGGAGTTAGCGCTCAGGCCATGATAGTTGTCAAGCAAAAATTAAAAGAAATCTATTATCCGGCAACTGTCTATAGTCATAATAAAAAATCCAGCCAAGCTCATCTAGGGCTTGTTCCCCAGGCTGTTGATATTAATGATCAGCCCTATGATTTAACCGGCCAAAAAATCACCTACTTTGTGACAGGCCAGCAGTACGGTAATTCAATTGATGAGCAGGGCAATTTTACCGGTGGGATTAGTGAGGGGGCTTATACTGTTACCGCTACGCTGACGGTGGGGACACAAACTTATACCGCTTCAGCAAATGTTTATGTCAATATTGATTCTCCCAAGATTACGTTGACTATAGATGGCAAGGAGCTTAAGGCAGGGGACATTATTGGTCAGCAGCCTAAAATTAAAATCGCAATCTCTGACGGGAACCTGATCAAAGAAATTAATGTTAGTTTTGATGGGGTTGAAGCTAGCGCTGCTACTCTCAAAGCTTCAGCGCTTGACCAGGCAGAGGTTATGGCTACTTATACAGCGGCTAATGACTTGACACCAGGCGAGCATACAATTCTTGTTGTGGCCAAAGATTCCCTTGGCAGTGTGAGTAGTGTAAGTATTAGTGGGCTAAAAGTTTATTCGGCTTCGGTAATAAGCGGAACCCCCATGAATTATCCTAATCCATTTAAGCCTTCCTCTGAACAGACCACCATAAATTATACTCTGACCAAGGATTCTGATATCAGAATATATATTTATGATTTAGCCAGAAGGCTGGTTTATAGTCAGGCCTATACTGCTGGAGTTAATGGGGGCAAATTAGGTGAAAATGAAATCACTTGGAATGGCAAAGATACATTTAGTGAAATTGTTGCCAACGGTGTTTATGTTTATCTAATCACCTCGGATGGTAAGGTTATTGGTTCCGGCGAAATTAGCGTCTTTGAGTAAAACCTGGCAGTCCTGCGGTCTGTAGTTATGAATTTAGAATTCCCCATGCAAGTTTTTCTCCTCTCATTACGATATATATATTGAAAGGGACCCAAAGCCATCTGCAACTGCCCCTGGCAGTAAAAACCAGGAGACGATGTGGATGGCCTGTTAAAACAGGCTATTTTTTTAAAAGAGGAGTAAGATGGGGACAAGAAGATTTAAAATCTCAGGTTTCAACTTCCTGTACATTATTATAGTGGTTGTTATAACCCTATCAGTACTAGTAGCTATTTCCGCACCTGCCCAAGCTAAAGATTCTCTGGATTTACGTGTTGTTGGTATCGGAGCCAGATCATTGGGTATGGGTAAGGCTGGGGTAGCGCTGGCAGATGATTCTAATGCTGTGTTTATTAATCCCGCCGGTTTAGCCTATCAAAAGAATTGGTCTGCAACTTGTATGTCAACAAAACTGATGGAACGGGTTGACTATAAGCTTGTGGCCGGTACTTACCATACAGATTACGGCACTTTCGGGATTGGTTATATTGGGGCAACTACACCGGGTGGATATTTAACTACTAATAAGGCCAGCTTGAGTAGCGCGGTACCTATCGGCTATGGTTCCAGTCAAATTATCGTTTCTTACGCCAGAAGTTTAAATGAACTGATCAGTGGGACTTCTATTTTAGGCGATTTAAGCCTTGGTGTTAGTGCTAAAGTCCTGGCTAATAATTTCAGTGGTTACAGTGCTGCTGCTTCCGGTCAAAGTTGTGACTTTGCCTTATTATTTAAACCGAGAAAAAATATTTCCTTCGGTCTTAATCTGATGAACCTGGGCGGCAATGTTAATTGGGCTAATGGTTCCAGTGAAGACTTGGCCAGCAAGAGTAAGGTTGGGACAGTAATTAAATTGCTTGACGACAAGTTATTGCTGGCCGTTGATGCAGACCTGGCAATTATCGGCAACAGCCCACTGCTTATTCACGGAGGGCTGGAATGGACCCCCTTAAGCCTCATTGTGCTTCGGGCGGGGTTGGACCAGTCTGCCCTGGGTAGCTCTGCTGTCACGAATTTAACCGGTGGGCTTGGCATCAAACTGGCAGGTTTTTCTTTTGACTATGCCTATCAGCAAGACAGTAAACTTTCCGGCAATTCCAGTCATTATTTTTCCTTGTCTTTCCAACCAACTTTTGTTGAGGAAATTGCCGCTAAAGAAATTAAAAGCGAGCTTAAAGTTGCCGGCAACCAAACCAACTCAAACAATTCATTTGGAGTTTTAACTTATTATAAATAATTGGAGTTAATTAGTGGGTTTAATAATTCGCAATGTTGATACCGTTACAAAGCCTGTTGTCAAACAGGTTTTTTTTATGTATACTGAATCAGCTTTTAACAAGGAGAACATGCCATGTTCAAAATAAAAAAGAATCAGCTGGGATTGATGGTCTTGTTACTGGCCTTTATTTTTTCTCTCTCTTTTTCTTCGGTTAATTCTCAAACCAGATCCGTTAATAGTCTTGAACAAGCCCGCACAGAGCTCACCTCAATTGAGGCTAGAATAAAGGCTGTTGAAGCCAAAACTCAGGATCCAGAGATTTTAACTGGACTTAGGTCTGTTAAAGAAGACCTATCTTCAGCTAAAACCTTTGCGGATACACTTAGAACCCCTACCGATGATGACCTAACTTATCTTCAAGGTAGTTTTGACTATATTACAGAAAATCTTCTGGCTTACGAATCAATGGTGGGCATTTCGCGTACAGATTCACCTATAAGTGATTTGTCTGATCAATTGGTGATTTTGACGGATAATAACTTACCTGCTGCCCAGGTTGGCAGGTATTTTGCTCAAAATTTCCAGGCTAGTGGAGGGGAACAACCTTATACTTGGTCTTTTGTCCCCCTTCCTAAAGGGTTAGCTAAACAACATGACAATATCTTATCGGGTACGCCCAATGTTGCTGGAACTTATACTATTAATGTTACGGTTACGGATCGAAGCGGCAATCAAGTGACCAAAAACATGTTGCTAATTGTTAATCCTGATGGAGGAGACAATCCCTCTCCTGAAAAAGTTGGCGAGTTTAAAATTTTAACCTACCGTATTAGTAATTGGGGTGCTGTAGGTCGTCGATTTAAAACAGAGCTTCAAGCCATTGGTGCTTCTACTCCATATCGCTGGCAAGTAGTTGAAGGCAGTTTTCCTGCTGGTCTGAAAATAACAAACAGAGAAGATAGTTTTGTTTTAGAAGGTGTTCCTACTAGAAGTGGTAAGTACATTTTTACGGTTAATGTAACAGATAGCAATGATCAAATAGTTACAAAACAAGTTCAAATTGTTATTGAACCAACAGAAGTTAAGGAATTAAAGCGAGTCCTTTGGTTTCTTAGCCAAGTCAATGATGAAACCTTCAATAAAATAGCTGCTAAGTTTGTTGAACATCTTAAGACGCCAGAAGAGCAAATGGCAATGCAAAAGAAACTAGCTGCATTAAAAGTTAGGATAGAAAAACTTTTGGTAGCGGTTGCTGAGCGGGGGGGGATTGACAATTTAACTAAGGAAACTTTACTGGCATTAAAGGAACAGATCTTTGCTGTTAAATATGACTATAAGAACACTTTAATTTACCTGCAAGAAGCTTCTGGTGACTACAAGTTCGAAAGAGCAGACACTCATCTTGTTTCCAGGCCATTAGAAATAGTTGGTTTAGGTAACTTTAACTATTGTGTTATTGGGCAGGAATATCAAGCTGCTTTATTAGCCAATGGGGGTAATCCGCTTTTTTCTTGGTCTTTAGTTGGTGATCGGCGTTTACCTTCCGGTCTGACTTTAACCCCTGATGGCAAGATCTCTGGTGTGGTAGAAAATATTGAGCCAAAAATATATTGGGTTGAAGTTAAAGTTGTTGATACCTATGGTGAAGTTGCCAAAAAGCAAATCTCTTTTATTGTTAATGAACCATTGCAAATTGTTGCTGATGATGTAGTTTCGATAACAGCTGGACAACCGTTTAGCTTGCAACTGAAAGATAAGGGTGGCTTACCTCCTCATACATGGAGTGTTGCTGGTGGTTTACCAGAAGGAGCTACTTTTTTCAAAGAAGCTGGGATCATCTCTGGTTTTATCCCTGCTGATCGTGGTGCAGGTAGCTATGTTATTAATGTTCGGGCTGAATCTGGTGCTAATCCAGAAATTGTTGCTAGCCAATCAATTATCTTAAAGGTTGACCCGGCTCCTGTTTACCATAGTCAAGCCGATAGTGATATACCTAAAGTTTCTTATAACTTACAAGAAGATGTTCAGCGCCTAATTAGCCTTTTATCTGCTTTAAAAGAGAGTAGTGTCTTACAGGTAATTAATAGGGAAAATCCAGAAGTGGGTTTGCCAATGCGTGTAACGCAACAGCTACGAGATTTACAGCAAGCCATTAATGATTTACCTAAAGAAGGAACAGCTTTCGGTGATCAACTTCATAGCCAAGTGCGTAAAGAGATTGGACTAATTGAAGAAATTTTGGGTGATGTCAGTCAATATTTTCCTAATATAAACGAAGGGTTCTTGACTGCTGGACCTAAGATTATATTTCCTAAACCTGGGCTTGCCGATTTGCTGCAGATAATGACAAAGATTAAGTTGACTTTAGAAAAATATACGCCTAAGAAACCGGGCAATTATCAAGATCCTGCCCTGACTGGAACAATTGTTGGCTCTGCAGCGACTAATATTGGATTTCATCTAGACAAGAGCATCGCTAAAACTAAATGGGAAGAAGAAATTTTGGCAGAAGAGATTTTATCTGCTGTAACTGATGAGAAAGACAAAAATTTAGTGATTAAAAAAGGAGAAACACTAGAATTATCTGGAGTCTATTGGTTTGACTCTGTTTTAATTGAAGATGGTGGAGAGCTTGCTGTTAGACCCTGGATTGCACAATATAAAGATGAAACAGAGGGTCGGTTTGAGGGTAGGGGTAATTTGGAAATTCACGCTCGACGTTTTATTAATAAGGGAATAATTAACGCTGTTGGTCGAGGGTATATGCCTATTACCGTGGTAGCTTCTGGTGGTGCTGCAGGTGACGAGGGTGCTGCAGGTGAATATAGTTGTACTATTTCAACGGGCGGAACGGGTGGGTATGGACAGGAGGGTTTCTTTAATATAGCAGTACCACAACAGAGTGGTTATTGGGGCAAACGTGCGCTTAAGCAAAACAAGGTTGACCCTAAAAAGCTTTTAGCTGGCTTTAAACCAGAAGGGACAGTTAAAGATCAGGCTGAAAAAGATGTTTATTCTGCCTTACAGAGTCAACTGGTTATTGACAGTTCTGGCAACATCAATACCAATCTTTTTGATGGCACTTGGGATAGTTTTGACTCTCTTATGAAAACTAAATTAGAAAGCATGAAGGGACCGTCCGGCCAAAGTATGTATGCTTATGCCCATGATATTTATGATGGTCTGATTCTCTGGGCTTTTTATCATCCAGCCCCTGGAGGGTTCGTTGGTAAAGGTGGCTATAACTGTGGTGGCCATACCCAGTATAAGGCTACTGGTGGGCTAGCTGGTTCTTGGTTTTATGGTTCGTCACAACCTTTTCAATATGGTGATGCACTTCCTAGTGGTGCCGGTGGCTATGGTCCTGATTTGAATTATATTTATGATTCTACAGCTAAGAAGAAATTTCTCAATACTCATGTTTATCGTTATGATCCACCATTAATGAATGATCCAACTGCTGTTTATATGGGTTCTGCTGGAGGAGCTTCTTCAACCAGTGGTGGTGGTGGCGGCGGTGGTGGTGGTGCTGGTTCTTGTTGGGATAGTTCTGCTGATGGTGGTGCTGGTGGTAAGGGGGGACAAGGGATGGTGGGACTCCCAGGTGGTGCTGGTGGTGGTAAAGTTATAATTGTTGCTACCGATGTCTTAAAACTAGATGGGATTATTATTTCCCATGGTTCAAAGGGTGCTACAGCCATAAGTAATAATTCTAACAATGGAAATAATGGTGAGGATGGTTATGATAATACTGGTCAAGGTGGTCAAGGTGGTTTTAGGGGTGTAGTCCATCCAGATACACAGCGAGGTTTTTATGGGGAGGGAGAACAAGGTGGAATTGGAGATGATTTCGATGGTAATGGTGGTGGTGGTGGTGGTTCTAGCGGCTATCAAATTTCTAACTTGGCGGCTGGTGGTGGTGGTGGTGGTATAAGTCTTAAGGTCTACAGGGATTATGAGCTTAATACCGATACTAGTGCAGGCTATGATTATGGCGCAACTTTAAGAAGCGACTATACCAAAACTTCTTCTTTAACAATCAAAGATAATCCCATGTCGGTGCCAGAGAGTTATCCCGTGACTTCTTGGGGGTATCCTCATTATGATAAAACTGGTGGGGCTCTTAGATTTGTCTATGCTGGGGATGTTGTTAGGGGTCTGTCAGAATTGAAAACTTTAAAAAAGCAACCGGGTGGAACACTGGAAGAATATGTTTTGCCTTCAATAACAATAAAGCAACCTATTGGGGGAGAGATCACTTCTTTGAATCAGGGAATGGATATTTTGTTTGAGGTTGCTGGTGGGACTGCCTGGAAACAAAAGGGGGAAGGGCAATTAGTCAAAATTTATTGTTGGGATCCAGGAGAAGACAAAACTAGAGACCTCCCTCACAGCTATAAGACAGGTGGAACCTGGAGAGAGTTAAAAACTATTACAATAAAGCAACTTAGTGAAGGTTTTGTTGGTTCTAAATATACCCGTCAATTTGTTGCTCAGGCCTGGGATACTACCTACGAGCCAAAAACAACTTCTGCTTCCCAAGAAATGGTTAAAGATACCCAACAAGCACAGATAAGGATTATAGCTTTCGATAATAATCAGCAATATGGTTTAAGGATTAGTAATCTTTTTACAATTGATAATACTGCACCAGGACAACCTTATGAAGTTGCTCTGACTCTTGATAGTAAGAAGAAGATCCTTGATTCTGATGGAAAAGAAACCTGGACAAGTGACCTTAACCCAACCTTAACCTGGAGAGCCAAGGATAACCTTACTGAAATTAATAAGGTTGAGATTGCTGTAAAGAAATATGATGGGACTAGCTATCAATGGAAGATTGCTTCTTTTGAGGTTGATGGAACAATTATTGTTGGTACTACTGTTGCTAGTAAAGATGCTTGGTTAAATGCTTTTGCCTTTTCTAATACCTATATTAAAAAAGACACAGTAATGGATAACGGTAAGCTAGTAACTTCCTATACTGGTGTAATTAACCCAAAATTCAGAAACTTGGAGCATGGGAGGTACCAGGTTTTAGTTAGGGTCTGGGATCAAGCTGATAATATTTCCGAACCCTCAGAAGGACAACTTTATAATGTCGATAAACAAGGCCCCTACATAGAATTTCTTGATGAGAGTGGTAAACCAACCACGTCAACCGGCTGGTATCGTACTCTTAGTGCTTTGGTAACCGATGAATCTGGTGTTGCCGATTTTGTCGTGACATTAGATAAGAACCAAGTCTACCAAAAGACACTATCTTCACCACAATATACTTTAACAGTTCCGCTTGGAACCTTTGATAAGTATTTAACTAATGGCAGTCACACTTTTGTTGGCACTGCCAATGATCTCTTTGTAAATCCTAATAGTAAAACAAGTTTAGTCAATGTGGATGTTAGCTCTCCAGAAGTGACAATTAATTTCCCCGTTAACCAGCAAAAATATATTGATTCTATCAAGGTTATCAGTATCGAAGCGATTGATCTGCCTAAACCACCTAAAGATAAAACCCTTTCCGGCATGAATACTTCTAAGGTTGAATTACAGCTCTGGCGGGTAGTAAGTGAATACATGAAACCAGATTACAATGAGTATTATGATCCTACGGCTACAACTAAATGGACCAAAGTGATTTCTGGTTCAAGCACTGTTTGGCTAACAACTAGCAGTCTTGGTAGTAAAAAATATCAATATGCTTTGCCAAAAGCTGATTATCTAACTAAAGAAGCTGTCTATTGGGTGACAGTGCGTGGTTATGATAATGCCGGCAATTTTGGTACGGCGACAATCTCTTTTGAGGTGGATTTAACTCCACCGGTGGTTAACCTTGAAGTTGATGAAGTGGCTGTTTCTGCCGCTAAGAAAAAACAATGGTATACTGGCTTGATAGAAAAAGCTAAAACATCGGGAATAACTTTAACCGCTCCGTTGCAGGCTAAGGTTAGCGAAGATGTAACCATGGAGTGTGAAATTATTGATACTGTTCTTTCCAGCAAAAGCCCTGGTAAGTTTAAAACAACCCTTAAAGCAGGGGCAATGACAAAAGATCGTGAATTGTGGCCACTCCATAATAGTGAATTTAAATTTAGCTATACAGCCTGGGATGGAGCCGGTAATAGCACTAAAGAAGCTGACCTGAATATTTCTATAGATACATTAGATCCAACTATAGAAGTGACTAGCCCCGGCAGTGGGACAGAAGTATCCTTGCAAACAATTGAAGTAGTGGCCACAGATCCGCCGGCTAATGATACTAAAACTTTTTCCGGGGTAGACAGTGTCAAGATATCAATGACAGAAAAGGTTAGTGGTAATTGGCTGGATGTTAACTTTACTAAAGGTATTGCAGGGTCAAAAGTTGCTGCTGCGGATAAATATATATATGCAACCACCACGGTTAAGAACAAAGGTGATGCCAATGGCAAGAAGAAATTTACAGCCACACTGCCAAAGATACTTAAACCAACCACGGCCACGGACTATCGCATTTATATCACAGCTTCTGACGAGGCAGAAAATGAAGGTTCTTATGGCACAAATTTGTCCCCATATTATGAGCTAACGCTTGATCCAAGTGCAGGTACCAAGCCGAAGATTGATCTAAAAGACGGCAGTGGTGCAATTTATGATAGTGTTACGGATTGGTATCGTACTTCCTCAAAATGGAATCAATATGTTTCCTTTTATTTAGAGGCAGAAGAGCAGGGGACAGGCCAAGGGATTGGCCAGATAGTTCTAACTACTAAGGAAGCTGCAGCTAAGGCAGTCGTAACTAGTTATCCCTATACTTCTAATAATCCTAAAAGAACAGAGAGTTTTAACTTATATGACGGCAAGTATAGTGTAAGTTACTATGCTACTAGTTATAAAAATACGAAGGTTCAGAGTGATATAGGGACTAAATCAATTAATGTTGATACCGGGAAACCGACCATTAAGGTCTCTTATCCGCCAAGCGATGACAAAAATCCTGAATTCTTGATCGATAAAATCACTTTTGAAGCTACTGATGCTCTTTCTGGTGTTAGGTCGGTAGAAGTTAAGGTTTATCAGTATAAGCATCCTAGTCAAGAATTGTATTATGATGGCAAGGGCAATTGGGTTGCCGATGATGGTAAAAACACCTTACCGGTGCTTAAAGCAAAATTGGTTAGTGGCAATGCTTGGGAGTTATCCTTAGTTAAACCCATAGAAGAAACAAAGGATTTTGATATTTATGCTACCGCCATAGATTATGCCGGCAATCAGGAGACCGCTAAAGAATATACCATTAGCGTTGATTCCAGCCAAAAGCCAGTTACACCCGAAGTGACTATTGCCTTGGATTCAGGGGCTGTCAAATTAAGCTGGCCTAAGATTAAAGGGGCGGCAAAATATAATATTTCCCGGGCAACAAATATCCCTAATGAGGCCAGTTATTATAAATTCCTTAGTCCTGTGACAGATGATGGCAGTGCCAGCTATAGCTATTCTGATAGTGCAGTGGTTGGCACGACTGATAATTATTTCTACATTGTCAAGGCAGAGAGCAAAAATACTGTTTCTTCGGATGCATCCAACAAAGTTGGGATTATTAATTACAAGCTAATTCGTGGTGAAAACTGGATTGCTATCCCGCTAAAAAATGCCAGTTTAACAACAACAAATAAGCAGTTAACCGCTAAGCAGTTGGGTGATCTGATGGTGTTTGATATTACGAGCCCAACTGTTATGGATTTCATCAAAAAAGGGAAAACTCCCCTTACCCACTATTACAAAGGTTCAGCCGATTATAACCTGGACTATGGCAATTGTTATCAGGTTGGACTCTTTACTAAAGTGCCTGGCTACACAAAATATTTCTCTTTAGTCGGTGATCTGCCCGAGGTTGAAAAGGCACTCTTTACCTTGCTGCCGTCTCCTGTTAAAAATTATATCTATTTGCCGTTGTCGAAGATAAAAGATGTTAAGGTTGTTAGCGATCTTTATGGTAAGAGTAATCTTAGCCTATTATCACTTGATACAATTAGCTTAATCAAGGCGGGGGATCCAACGGCTGATACCTCAACTTGTAAATATATAGTTGATGGACTTCCCGGGCAGACAGATTTTATCATTCCTCGGTATCCTGACTGTTATAAAATAGAGACAACCAAAACCGGTTCTCCGACCTGGCCTTAAGGAGGTGCTAAAGTGAGGAATTTAAATAAAATAAAAAATATAGTTACGGTCACTTTAGGCCTGCTGTTGTTGTGTTCCACAACTGCCAGAGCGGAAACTTTCTTTGGTCGTGTTTCCGGTTCTCCCGACCTCAAGAGCCTCAATTTTGTCAGCTATGTTGATAATGACGACAGCTTTATTATTACCGATCAAATCACTAACGGCTATCAGCTGCTGCAAGGGGCTGGTTGGTGGATTATTGATACCGATAGTTTCAGAAAGGGGCTAACAGCTAAACGTTTTGATATTGATTTTTACAATACCACCAATAAAACTATACAATCAGCTACTCTTGACATCAAAGGACTGCCGGCAGTTTTAAAGGACATTGACCAGTTAACCACAGCAAGCTTGGGAGTGCCCAAATTAGATACTCCGGCAGTTGGAGACAGTAAGGTTGGCTTAAGCTGGGATGCCAGCGGCAGTGTCAGTGAGTATAAAGTTTATCGCTCAAGCAGTAACGACGGACGCTATGATCGAATTAGGGATAATTTAAGCTCAACCACGACCAGTTATACCGATAGCGGCTTACAAAATGGGGTTGCCTACTATTATACAATTGTTGCAGTGGATAGTAATGGCAATAGGGTGCATTCTAATCTAATCAGCGCTACCCCGCAAATCCCCGTTGTTGTGCCGGTTGTGAAACTAGAATCTATCGAGCTCAGTCCGCAGAATATTACGGTAAAAGTTGGTGAGAATAAAAACTTCAAACTTAAAGCCAACTACTCCGATAGCAGCAACAGTTATATTGACAGCGGAGCAACCTGGCAGATCATCGATGCCAGTCCCAAAGATCTGGGGAGTATCAATAACGGGGTTTTAAAAACTGCTAAAATAGGGACCGGTAAAGTTACTGCTAGTTATGGCGGTAAGACAGCCACAGCATTGCTAACTGTTGTCTCTCCTATTAATAAAGTGGCTTTTAATTACAAGGCCTACATGGTTGATAAGCAGAGCAAAGGCAAGACAGTTAAGATTAGCCCGGAGATTCTTGATTCAGAAGGGTTGCAGGTAGATGCCTCTAAGTATCAAGTTGCGTATAGTGTTACCGGCAAGGAAAATATTATTGATATTAATGGCAATCTCAAACCGGGCAATACAGATGGTCAATTCCTCCTGACCAGCACTGTCAATGTTGGTGGTAAGGATTATGTTGATACGGCGACAGTATATATTAATGTCAATGATCCGAAGATAACAACTAACATTAAGGAGGGGCAAACCATTAATCCCAAGCATCCCCTTAAGGTTGAGGCCAGCGATGGTAACGGAATTGCCAGCATTACAGTCAAGGCGGATGGTAAAGAGTTGGCTTCAAAAGCCGGTGCCTCTGCTTTGGCAGCTGCGTTGGGACAAGAGAAGGTGGTAGCCAGTTTTGTGCCGGATAAAGAGTTAACAGCCGGCTCTCATACAATAGTTATTGAGGTGAAAGATAGTTTGGGCGGTACGACTAGTGTTTCCTATGGCGGTCTACAAGTTTATGGTGTTGCTGCTGTGACAGGGACACCGATGAATTATCCCAATCCCTTTAAGCCCAGTAGTCAGCTGACTACGATAAATTATACTTTGACCCAAGATACCAATGTGAAGTTCTATATATACGATCTTGCCAGACAGACGATCTATTCGGCTGATTATGCCGGTGGGACAACCGGTGGTAGTTTGGGAGAAAACGAAATTACCTGGAATGGCCGTGATGCTGCCAACAATCTTGTTGCTAATGGTGTTTATGTTTACTTTATTACCTTAGATGGTAAGATCTTGGGTTCCGGAGAAATCAGCGTCTACGAGTAACTATATTCAAATTATCTCGACTATAAAAGCAGAGCCCCCAGGGTTTTGCTTTACTTTTTGACACAACTATCTTTTAGCCCTTTTTATATTTTCCATGCAAGTTCTCCCTCATTTATTACGATATATATTATAGAAGGGGCAAGTGGGATAGAGGGCAGCGGAAGGAAACGCCATCTGCAAATGGAAATAAGAAGATTAAAAATCTCGAATAGTAACTTCAAGCGCCTATACATTATTATAGGGCTAACCCTCTTTTTACTTGTGACTGTTTTCAACTTTCCAGCCTTAGCCGCAAAGTCTGCTTTAGATATTGGGGTGGTTGGTGTCGGGGCCAGAAACTTGGGGATGGGTAAATCTGGGGTTGCTATCGCTGATGATGCTAACGCTGTTTTTGTTAATCCCGCCGGTTTAGCTGCGCAAAAGAACTGGACTGCTACTTGTATGTCTACCAAGCTTATGGATCGAGTGGATTATAAGTTGGTTGGTGGCTCATATCGAACTCAATATGGTACTTTAGGGATTGGTTATATTACTTTAAGCACTCCCGCTGGTTATTTAACTACTAATAAGGCTAGTTTGACTGGAGCGGCTCCAATTAGTTATGGTTCACAGCAATTAGTTTTATCCTATGGTAGAAGCTTAAATGAGATCATATCAGGAACTTCTATCCTTGGTGGGTTGGACTTTGGTATTAACTTTAAGCTTTTAGCAAATAATTTTGGTGGCTACGATGGTTCTGCTTCAGGTACAAGTGTTGATATTGGTTTTATTGCTAAACCAAGGGATAATTTAAGCTTGGGGGTTGCCTTCCAAAATATGTTTGGATCGGTGAACTGGAACAATGGCTCTAGTGAGGACTTGGAGAGCAAAACCAAGTTAGGGGTGGCTGGTAAATTTTGGGATAACAAATTAACAGTCAGTCTTGATACTGATATTGTTATTGGCAGATCAAGTCCGATGTTGATTCATACCGGGGCAGAGTGGACCCCCTTAAGTGTCATTGTGCTTAGGGCCGGACTTGACCAGGATCCCCTGGCCAGTTCAGCTATTACGAATCTCACTGCTGGTCTAGGCATCAAATTAGCCGGTTTTTCTTTTGACTATGCTTATCATCAAGACAGCAAACTTTCCGGTAACTCCAGCCACTACATTTCAATATCTTTTGTTCCAACAATTAATCAAGATGTTTTTGCCAACAAACAGTCAGACAATATCTCTGTTACTCAAACTATAACAACAGAACCTTTACGAACAAATGTGAAAGACCAGGACTTTGGGATACTGAGCTATTACAAATAGATTAACAATAATGAAAAATGAATAATGTGGAATGAAGAATGATGGTGTCGCTACGCGACGGTAATATATAATAATTTTACATTCATTCTACATTTTTAATTCTTCATTTTTCATTAAACGATAAGTTAATTAGTTGTTTAAAAAGAGGGGGCTTTGTTATTGCAGATGGCGGGCCCTCTTTTTCTTTATCTAGAGGACTTCTTCCAGTTTGACTTTACCTTCGTAGAGGGCTTTGCCTACAATACAGCCGGCAGCACCAGTCTCTTTGAGTTTAATAATATCTTCTTGAGAAGAGATTCCACCGGCAGCAATAACAGGAATGCTGACTTCTGAGGCAAAAGCCTTGATGCCCTCAAAATTTGGGCCTTGAAGCATGCCATCGCGGCTAATATCGGTATAGATAAATCTTTTAACCCCTAATTCAATGGCTTCTTTGGCCAGGGTTAAAATATCTTTTTTGGTAACTTCTGTCCAGCCGGCTGCAGCAACTTTTCCTGACTTGGCGTCAATTGAAACTGCAATGTGTTCGCCAAATTCCTGGCAGACTTGTCCCAGTAAATTAGCGTTTTTAATCGCCGTTGTACCAAGGATAACTCGATCTAAACCATATTCAATTAATTCTTTAATTTGGTCATAATTTCTGATGCCGCCGCCAGCTTGTATAGGCAAATCAAATTCTTTGATGATCTGTTTGAGAATATCAATGTTGGCGGGGGTGCCGGTTTTAGCTCCGTCCAAGTCAACTATGTGTAATCGTTTAGCTCCAAGCTCAAGCCATTTTCTGGCCATAACAATCGGATCATCAGAATAGATTTTACTGGCATTGTAACGGCCTTGCGTCAGCCGTACACATTTACCGCCTAGGAGATCAATAGCTGGGATTACTTCAAACATAACTTACCAAAATTCTCCAAGATTTTTAATCCGACCGGGCCACTTTTTTCCGGATGAAACTGGATCCCAAAAACATTGTTTTTCCACACTGCCGAAGTAAACTCCGGACCGTAATCGGTTGCGGCGGTTACAATCATATCATCTTTTGGCTTAACATAAAAGGAATGAGCAAAATAAACCATGTTGCCAGACTCAATTCCCTCAAAAATCGGCGCAGGGTGTTTGATTAAGAGCCTGTTCCAGCCCATGTGAGGAATGCTTTGATTATCCCAGGGAGTATTGGAAAAGTTGAATTTTACAACCTGACCTTTTAATATCCCTAAACCACGTTCTTTGCCTTCTTCAGATGATTCAAATAAATGTTGCAGCCCTAAACAAATTCCCAGGAAAGGTTTGTCCATTGCAATTGCTTCCTCAATGGCAGCCTCCAAACCATGAGCGCGTAATTCTTTTAGGGCGGAGTCAAAAGAGCCAACACCGGGTAAAACAACCCCTTTTGCCGATCGAATAGCTGAAGTATCTTTGCTGATTTCTGCAGAGAACCCCAATTTTTCAAAGGCTTTTTGTACGCTGCGAAGGTTACCGGAACCGTAATCAATTATTACTATAGACATAGCGCTGCTGCACCCAACATCCCGGCCTTGGTTCCCAGCTTGGCTTTAACGATTTTAACAGAGCGGGCAGGGAGTTTAAGGGCGTAGTTTTTAAATTCTTGGCGAATAGGATTAAATAACAATTCTCTCATATTAGACAGACCGCCGCCAATTACCACCATTTCCGGGTTAAAAATGTTTACCAGGTTGCCAATGCCGATAGCTAAATAATGAGCAATTTCAGCAATCGCCGCTTGGGCCTTTTTGTCTCCCTGGCGTGCAGCCAACTCGGCCGAAAGTGCATCCATACCCAGGAGATTTTTTAATGCAGTTCCTGAGGCCATTGCTTCTAGACATCCGGTATTGCCACAGCCGCATTTAGCACCGTTAGGATCAATAATGACATGACCAAACTCACCGGCAGAGCCAATTGCTCCATGATAGAGCTTTTTATCAATTATTATTCCGCCGCCAATACCGGTGGAAACAGTCATATAAATAAAATTATGGGCTTCTTTACCGGCGCCAAACCAGGCTTCTGCTAGGGCCGCGCAGTTGGCATCATTATCAACAAAAACATCGGTCTTAAACTCTTTTTCCAGGATCTCTTTTAAATGGACTTTGTTCCAGCCGGGGAGATTTGGAGCGTCAATCACAATCCCTTTTTCGAACAAAATCGGGCCAGGCGCGCCAATGCCAATGGCTTTAAGCTTAACTTTACGGCTTTGCATCAGCATGTGAATGGCCTTTTTTATGTTATGAATAACCTGTTTTTTCCCTTTTTTGGCTTCGGTGGGGATATTGACATCCATCAAGATTTTACCGGAAGGGGAGGTTAAAACACCGGCAATTTTTGTGCCCCCAAGGTCAATTCCTACAACCATTTCAATGCCTGTCATCATATTAATAAAATTATAACATATAAAGAACATCAGTACATCAGATCGATTATCAGGACAAGAATATCAGGATATTAGATAACCAGAAAATCAGATAATAATTTTCTGCTACTCTGTTATTCTGTTTTTCTGATACTCCAGTTCTGATATTCTAATATTCTGATGGTCCAACTTTTCTTCCCCTTTTCTTCCCCTTTTCTTCCCCTTGACATCTTTCTGCCACCCATGCTATTATTAGCACTCGAGTTTGGTGAGTGCTAATTAATTAATTTAGGAGGTGAGTTGTAAAATGCCAGGAAAGAAGTTGAACCCCATTGGTGATCGTGTAGTCGTTAAACCGGAACCGGAAGAACTAAAGACCAAGTCAGGGATCGTGCTCCCGGATTCAGCCAAAGAAAAACCCCAAGAAGGAACAGTTATTGCTGTTGGATCAGGCCGAGTTTTGGATAACGGGCAAAAGATTCCGGTCGAAGTTAAAATCGGTGATAAGGTTATTTATAGTAAATACGGTGGCACAGAAATTAAAATTGAAAAAGAAGACTATATTATCTTATCAGAACGAGACATTCTCGCTATCAAATCATAATTAAAAAGGAAGGTGAATCATAATGGCCGCAAAAGAAATGATGTTTGCTGACGAAGCCTGGCGGAAACTGCTTAAGGGCGTTTCTAAAGTGGCTGACGCAGTAAAAATTACCCTGGGACCCAGAGGTAGAAACGTAGTTTTAGAAAAGAAGTGGGGTTCGCCAACGATTACTAACGATGGTGTTACCATTGCTAAAGAAATTGACCTTGAAGACCCTTATGAAAATATGGGGGCTCAGCTTTTAAAGGAGATTGCTTCTAAAACCAATGACATTGCTGGAGACGGAACAACTACAGCAACCATTCTTGGTCAGGCAATTTTTAAAGAAGGCTTAAAGAACGTTGTCTCTGGAGCAAACTCAATGGCGGTTAAACGCGGCATCCAAAATGCTGTTGACGTAGCCGTTGCCGAGTTGAAAAAACAGAGCCGACCAGTTGAAACTAATGAGGATATTGCCCAAGTAGCGTCAATCTCTGCTAACAATGATATGGAAATTGGCAAGCTGATTGCTGATGCCATGGAAAAGGTGGGCAAAGATGGGGTTATCACCGTTGAAGAATCAAAAGGGATGGAAACAACTTTAGAAGTAGTGGAAGGGATGCAATTTGATAAAGGTTATGCTTCTCCCTATCTGGTTACAGACCGTGACAGAATGGAATGTGTCATGGAAGATCCTTTTATTTTAATCACTGATAAAAAAATCAGTGCAGTGAAAGACCTTCTCCCAGCACTAGAAAAAGTTGTTCAGGCCGGCAAACCTTTAGTCATCTTAGCGGATGAAATAGATGGTGAGGCTTTGGCCACCTTGGTGGTTAATAAACTAAGAGGGACCTTAAATGTAGTTGCTGTTAAGGCTCCTGGCTTTGGCGACAGAAGAAAGGCCATGCTGGAAGATATCGCTGTTTTAACCGGTGGCGAAGTTATAGCTGAAGAAAAGGGGATGAACCTTGAGGCTATTTCCGAATCATGGTTTGGTAAGGCTAAAAAGGTTGTAGTTCGTAAAGAAGATACCACTCTAATTGAGGGTGCCGGTACTGAAAGTGCGATTAAGGACCGCGTTGGCCAAATCAAAAAAGAGATGGAAGCTTCTGATTCGTCTTATGATAAAGAAAAGCTGCAAGAAAGATTAGCCAAACTCTCTGGCGGTGTAGCCATAATTAAGGCTGGCGCTGCTACTGAAACTGAGCTCAAAGAAAAGAAGCATCGTATTGAAGATGCACTTTCTGCTACTCGAGCTGCAGTTGAAGAAGGGATCATTGCTGGTGGTGGCTCGGCTTTTATTCATATTCTGGGAGTAGTTGAAAAGTTGGAAGCTGGTACAACCGGAGATGAAAGAATTGGGGCTTCTATTGTGCGCAAAGCCCTACAGGAACCACTCAAGCAGATTGCGACTAATGCTGGTTGGGAAGGTTCTGTGGTGGTTGAGCAGGTCAAGAAAGAAAAGTCTGGTATTGGTTTTAATGCCCAGACCTTTGAATATACAGATATGTTCAAGGCCGGTATTGTTGACCCGGTTAAAGTAACTCGTTCTGCCTTGCAGAATGCGGCTTCAATTGCTGCCCTACTCTTAACTACTGAAGTATTGATTGCGGAAAAGCCTGAAGATGAAAAGTCTTCGTCAATGCCTGCCGGTGGCATGGGTGGTATGGGAGGCATGGGTGGAATGGGCGGTATGATGTAGTCCTTTGTCCGCCTTAGGCGGACTTCGGACTAAACAGTCTGTTGCAAGGGGTTCTGGCGTCAGTCAGGACCCCTTTTTTATGATATAATTAATGCATATGAGTAAATATTATTGGTTAATAGGGATATTGTTAAGTGCTTTTTTGGTGGTTAGTTGTGGGAAGGTGGTACCAACAACTACTAGCACTACAACTACTCTTGCTTCAAGGGCGTCAACCTTTGGATCGGGTTTTTTAGCTGATCCAACAGATGTTGTTGTAGACAGTTCTGGTAACATATTTGTTGCAAACATAGCGAATGATACAATTTCAAAATTTGATAGCAGCTTTACATTTGTAGCTACTATTGGGGCCACAGGAACTGGAGATGGGGAGTTCAGGTATCCTTTTTCAATAGCCTTAGATAGTAATGATAACCTATATGTAGCAGATTTTAATAATAATCGTGCCCAAAAA
This sequence comes from candidate division WOR-1 bacterium RIFOXYB2_FULL_42_35, assembly GCA_001771545.1. GTDB lineage: Bacteria > Margulisbacteria > WOR-1 > O2-12-FULL-45-9 > O2-12-FULL-45-9 > XYD2-FULL-41-8. The sequence goes on from MEUC01000022.1 coordinate 71,433, forward strand.
TTTACCTACGCTAATGGGCAATACTCTTTTGCTTTTAAATTTTCCACAGTTCCTCGTGGCATTGTGGTTGATACTAGTGGGAATATCTATGTTTCTGCTAGTTCAGGTCTCGTTAAGTACGATAATACAGGGACTTTTCTCTCATTCTTGGCTACCCTCGGAGCAGGCTCTGGTGAGGTCAATAACCCTTATGGTTTAGCTAGGGACAGCTCAAATAATATTTATGTGGCTGAAGTTAACAACAACCGTATCCAAAAATTCTCTGCCGGCGGAACCTCCCTCTGGACTTTAGGTTCTTTGGGCACAGGGGAGTCTCAATTTCATTGGCCTAACGATGTTGCCGTTGATAGTGATGGCAATATTTACGTTACTGACAAAGGGAATAATCGCCTAGAAGTATTTGATTCGAGCGGTAACTTTCTCTCGTCTCATGTTTCTTTCGAGGGGGTAGAGCAACCTCTTTTTTGGCCAATTGGAATTACAATTGATCAGAATAATAATATTTATATTGCAGAAACTGGCCGAGATAGGATTGTTGTTGTTCCCCGCAGCTTAATAATTCCCTAATATTCTGGCATATATAACTCAAATATTTGACAGCCTGGTACTGGGTTGCTATAATAAAAGATGAAAAAAGTGGGACGCCTGTTCCACTTTTCGTTTTAAAAGGGACTTTGATAGGCACAGATCAGTATCTTTGACTTTGCTGTAAACAGCATTGTTCAGGGCAGGGAGGTTTTTAGCTTGAAGATCGATAATTTTGAGGCAATGCTGGAAGAGATTGGCAGGGATCGTGGCATTAAGAAAGAAGCCCTACTGGAAGCTATTAAAGCCGCCATGCTTTCCGCGGCTAAAAAGCACTTAAAAGAACCGGAAGAAGAGCTTGAGGCTAGGCTTACTAGTGCTGGTGAAGCAAAGATAATCCACAAAGTTGGAGATAAAGAAAAGGATGTTACCCCTAAGGATTTTGGCCGCCTGGCTGCCCAAACCGCCAAGCAGGTTATTATTCAACGCATCCGCGAGGCGGAAAAAGAAAAAATCTTTGATGAGTTTAATGCCAAACAAGGGGAAATTATTACAGGCATAGTTCAGCGTAGGGAGTACGGTGGTTATTTAGTTAATCTTGGAAAAATTGAAACTGTCTTAGCAGTAAGCGAACAAATTCCCGGTGAAACTTTCTCGGAACGAGAAAGAATTAAGGTTTATGTTGTAGAAACCAGAAAAACCCCCAAAGGACCATTTGTGGTCATCTCTCGTGCCCACTCCGGTTTAATCAAGAAGTTATTTGAAATGGAAATTCCGGAAATAAAAGAAGGAATTTTAGAGATTAAAGCCATTGCCAGAGAACCTGGGAAACGGACGAAGATTGCCATTCACTCGAATGATGAAAAAATTGGAGCGGTAGGAACCTGTGTTGGTCATATGGGAGCTAGAATTCAAAATATAGTTAGGGAGCTTGGTCAGGAAAGAATCGACATTGTTGAGTGGCAGGAACAGCCGGAGAAATTTATTACTAAAGCTTTGAGTCCGGCTAAAGTCAGCAAAGTTGAACTTAATAAAGAGGAAAAATCGGCCAGAGTCTTCTTGCCGGAAAAGGATCTATCTTTGGCAATTGGCAAAGAGGGACAAAACGTTCGTTTAGCCGTAAAAATAACCGGCTGGAAAATTGACATTGTTTCCCTGGAAAAAGCTGATGAAATAGCTGCTGGTAAAAAAACAGTTAAAAAATTGGACCGGCTGGAAGAAGCCAAACAGAAGATTGCCAAAATAGAAGCAGCTGGAGCGAAAGAAAAAATTAAGGTTCATGAAAAAGCCAAAGAGATGGGGATTTCTAGTAAGGAATTAATTGAAAAGCTTAAAGGCTTAGGCTTTGAGGTTAAAGTTGCTACCAGTGTTATCCCTGAAGAAGCCTTGGACAAACTTAAGGAGTAAAATGGCAAGAATTAAAGTTGGTGATCTGGCTAAAGATTTAGAAATAAGCACTAAAGAACTGATTAAGGTTTTAAAGGATCTTGGGGTGGACGTTAAAACCTCGGCCTCTTCAATAGATGAGGAGTCTGCTAAGGTTGTCAAAGAGATGCTCAAGCCAGTTGCATCTGAGGCGGAAGCTGAAGAGGCGGCTGTTGTTGCCAAGGTTGAAGAGTCTGTTGCTGAAGAGAAAGAACCAGACCTAATAGAAGAGCCTGTGGAAACAGAGCAAGGTCCGGTGCTTAAAACGGAAGATACCAGTGTTAAGGACTTGGCGGAAATAATCGAGGTTAGGGTTTCTGATGTAATCAAAGAATTAATGAAAAAAGGGATTATGGCTACGATTAATCAGCGCATCTCTGCTGATATAGCCAAGGAAATTGCTGCCAATCTTGAGCGGCAATTAATTATCAAAAAGCCGCAAGCTGCTGCTACAAAAACCGGCTCTGCTACTGTAGCCGGAAAAAATCTTTTGCTTCGTTCACCAGTGGTGACGATTATGGGACACGTTGATCATGGAAAAACCAAGCTTCTGGACGCGATTAGAAAAACCAGAGTTGCGGAGGGGGAGGCCGGGGGAATTACTCAGCATATTGGGGCCTATCAGGTTACTGTTCAGGGTCAAAAAGTTACCTTTCTAGACACCCCCGGTCACGAAGCTTTTACTAATTTACGAGCCAGAGGAGCGAAGGTCACTGATATTGCTATTCTTGTAGTAGCTGCTGATGACGGTGTTAAGCCGCAAACAATTGAAGCCATCGATCATGCTAAAGCTGCAGGGGTGCCAATAATTGTAGCTATTAACAAAATTGATAAACCAGGCGCAAATCCAGACAGGGTAAAACAACAGCTTTCTGATCTAGGCTTAATGCCGGAAGAGTGGGGCGGCAAAACCGTCACAGTTGCTACTTCAGCTATTAAGGGTAATGGTATTAATGATTTATTGGAAATGATTCTCTTGGTTGCCGAAGTTTTGGAGCTTAAAGCTGATCCAGGGGTGCCGGCGGAAGCCGTGGTAATTGAATCAAGGCTGGATAAAGGCCGCGGACCGGTTGCTTCACTTTTAATTAAAAATGGGACTCTGACTATTGGTGATGTTTTTACTCTAGGGATTACCTCTGGAAAAGTTAGAGCGTTATTTACTGACCGTGGAGCACGCATGCACAAGGCTGGGCCATCAACCCCGGTTGAACTGCTTGGTTGCGTTGAGGTGCCTACTGCCGGAGATATTCTTCATGTTGTTGGCTCAGAAAAAGAAGCCCGTGAATCCGCAGAGCAACAAAGGATGTTAATACAGACTCAATCTTCCAAACGTAATGTTTTATCTCTCGAAGACTTTTCCAGGTTTGTCAAAGAGGGGGAAAAGAAAGATTTAACTCTAGTCATTAAAGCTGATGTGCAAGGCTCTCTTGATGCGATTACTCAATCCTTGAAAAATTTGGCGGTGGGTAATATTCGTGTCAATATCATTCACGAAGGAGTTGGCTCGATTACGGAATCGGATATTATGTTGGCCAAAGCTTCTGGTGCGATTATCCTTGGTTTTCATATTGGTTGTGCCGGTAATGCCGAAGCTTTAGGATCAGATGAAGGCGTTGAGATTCGCACTTATACAATTATTTATAAAATGATCGACGATATCAAGTTAGCCATGGAAGGGATGCTTGAGCCGGAATATGAGGAAGTGGTTATTGGCCATGCTGAAGTAAGGAGCTTGTTTAAATTTTCCAAGGTTGGCATAATTGCCGGCTCTTTTGTCCTTGATGGTAAGATGCAGCGCGGTTGTAAAATTAGAATTTTTCGGGACAAAGAGCAGGTTTATGAGGGTAAACTAGAATCTTTAAAGCGTTTTAAAGATGATGTTAAAGCTGTGGAACAAAACTTTGAGTGTGGTATTGCCATTGCCGGTTACACCGATTTTAAAGTTGGTGACAGGGTTGAGGCCTTTGAAATAAGAGAGAAGGCCAGGGTAAAATGAGCAGGGCAGAGCGTGTAGCCGCACTTATTAGGGAAGAAGTTAGTAAGATTATTCTCCAGGATGTTTCCGATCCCCGCATCGGTTTTATCAGTGTTACCGGGGTTGATGTTTCTCCCGATTTAAAAAATGCCAGTATCTACATTAGTGTTTTTGGTGATGAAGAAAAGAAGCAAGAAGCTATGGCCGGTTTGTCTTCTGCGACAAGTTTTGTGCGGGGTAAGTTGGGGAACATGTTACAGTTGAGGTCTGTGCCGGAGATTCGTTTTGTCAGAGACGATTCACTTGAGCGTGGTGGTCGGATCTTAGGGATTCTTTCCCAACTGGATAAAAGTGATGACAAACAAGAAACTATTCGAGACAATAAAGAAAAACCTGAAAAAAGCTGATAATGCCATTGTGGCGGTTCATGTTGACCCTGATGGAGATACCATTGGTTCAGCCTTGACCATGGCGATGGTCCTGGAAAGTTTTGGAGTTGCCACCACTATTTATTCTGAAGATGGCATCCCGGAGATATATCATTTTCTGCCTTTAGCAGAAAAGGTAGTTAATAAGATTGCTTATAAGGTTCACTTTGACTTAGCGATTGCTCTTGATGCCTCAGATATTTCACGGGTCGGCGAAAAAATTAACCTGCGAGAAGTTGCTTCCTTTTTGATTAATATTGATCACCATCCGGACAACACTAATTATGCTGACATCAACTATGTGGAAAAGCGTTCTTCTACGGCCGAATGTCTTTACCAGCTTTGCAAATACTTGAAGATCAAGATTAATAAAGAGATGGCAGCTTGTTTATATACTGCGCTGATTACCGATACCGGGAACTTTCGTTATGAAAACACTTCTGTGGACACTTTTTTAATGGCGGCTGATTTACTGCGGGCTGGACTTAATACTCATGAGATTACCACTAATATTTACGATACCAGGAGTATTCCTTCTCTTCGAATAGCTGCTCGGGCATTATCTCAAATGGAGTTTTCTGCTGATCACAAAGTTGGCTGGACAGTTATTACCAAAAAGATGATGGCAGAAACCCGGGCTAAGGGGGAAGACTTAATTGGGATTGTCGATCAACTGCGTTCTGTTAAAGGGATTGAAGTAGCCATCCTTTTCCGGGAAGAGAAGGGGAAAGTGAAGCTAAATCTGCGCTCAAAACATGATGTTAATGTTAGCACTATTGCCAGTCTTTTTGATGGTGGTGGTCACAATAAGGCTGCCGGGGCTATTATTGAGGGTAATGTTGAAGATGTTAAGAATAGAGTCTTGACCGAAGTCTTAAAGCATGTTCGAGTTTAAAAAGATCAAAAGTCAAAGATCAAAGTACAAAACAAATCTCAAGATCAAATATCCAAGTTTAAAGTTTCTTGTTTTGATCTTTGTTACTTGCTCTTTGAGCTTGTTTATAACCTTTGATCTTGGTTCTTGGAGCTTTGGATATTTAATAATATGGACGGCATTATAATCGTTAACAAGCCCCCAGGTTGGACCTCTTTTGATGTGGTGGCTAAAATCCGCAATCTTTCCCAAACTAAAAAGGTTGGTCATTCTGGCACCTTAGATCCCATGGCAACAGGGGTTTTAGCTATCTTCTTAGGAACAGCCACAAAATCAGTGAATCATTTTATGGTTGGAGATAAGGGATATTTGGCTGAGATGACCTTGGGGGTGAGGACTGATACTTTAGATGCGGATGGAGAAAGCCAAAGCTCAAATATAAAAGATCAAAACAATTCCCAATTTCCAATGTCCAATTCCCAAATTGAGGCAATACTTCCTAAATATACAGGGGAAATTGAGCAAGTTCCCCCTATGTACTCGGCGATTAAGATTAAAGGCAAGAGGCTATATAAATTGGCTCGTCAGGGCATTGAGGTTAAACGTGAACCACGCAAGATTACCATTCACAGCCTAAAACTTTTGAGATACGGAGATGGTGAACATCCCAAAGCAACCTTGGAGCTATATTGTTCCAAGGGAACCTATGTGCGGCAGTTGGTTTCAGATCTGGGTGATGATTTGGGTTGTGGTGCGCACCTGTCAAAATTAGAGCGAACCTACTCAAAACCATTTCATATCTCTCAGGCGTTAACCATGGAGGCAATCATCACCTTGGCAAAGGTGGGGAAATTGCATACCGTTGTTATACCGGTTGAAAGTGTGCTTAACAAAATCTCATAAAAAAGCACCCCAAGAAATCATTCTTGGGGTGTTTTACTCGTATCGAACACCAGAAAAAATTTAATTATTATGAGGTGGTAGTCCCGTTTGTAATGCAATTAAAAGCCGATCCCCCGACAGTTATACAATCTCCAGTAGCAGTGTTTCCATATGTTGCGCAGTCAGGGTTTGCCGAGGAACCTTGAGAGGTACATTCAGGCTCAGCTGAAGCCCCATTACTTACACACGCCTCTCCTACGGCAGGAGCTGCGACTAAACCAAGAAGCTCTGGTCTTTTGTACTTAATTGTGACGTCTTTTTGTTCTTTTTTCATCTTTTCATCCTCCTTTTTTATTCTAGACTCTATAGACTGTTTTAATTCTACCCCCCCCATTTTTTGTCAAGCGGAATTTTGTGTGATATAATTTTCTTGTTATGACAGAAATTTCTAAAGAAAATTTATTAAACCAAATCAAGGTTTTTTTTGAGTTAAAAGCTAATCAATACGGGATTGCCTTGGCTTTTCTTTACGGTTCCTGGGCCAGGGGAATTCCCAGACCAGATTCAGATGTTGATCTGGCTGTTGTTTTTTCCCGTAAAACAAAAACACTTTCTAATGAGCAAATTTTTGACGCAATCGGTGCGCTTACCATTGATCTGACCAGAACCATTAAAAAAGAAGTTAATATTATCCCGATCCTGGCTGATTTCAAAAAACCAATGTTGTATTATAACGCAATTGTTTTGGGGCAGCCGGTTTACATAGAAAGCACTGATGACTATGCCCGCTTTTTTGTGGCAGCTATTTTTCAGATGGAGGATTTTAGTATTTTTGGCACAAAGTGGCAATTGCAAGCCGCGGCCAAAAATCTTGAAGGAATAAAAAAACATGACCGAATTTAAGTATGCTAAGGGACGGATTAATGAGTCGGTTCAATTTATTTCCAGGGAAATGAAGGAATTTGACCAGGAATACGCTGCAACAACGTGGGAAGAATATCAAAACGACCTCAAGCAGCAAAAGTTGATTGATCGGACAGTGGAAAACATTTTAACCGCCTTTATTGAAATTTGCGGCACAATTATTGCTGAAAAAGGTCTGGCGGCCGAAAACTACAGTGAAGTCTTAAAAGAAGCCGCGAAAATATTTGGGCTTGGTTTAGACAAGCAAGAGGCGCTGGCCAAGCTGGCCGCGCAGCGTAATCGTTTGGCGCATCGCTATCTGGATTTTAAATGGCAGGCGATTAAGCTTTATATGGCGGAACAAGAAACCATTAAACTTGTTTTAAACGTTATATTAAAAGACGCAAATTGACTTTTAGCCAAGCCTTGTGATATGGACAAACTACAGGCTCAAAAAAAAAATAACCGGTTGCTAATATATGGACTCCGCCTGCAAATAAACCATCACAACCATCTCTACTATGTTTTGGACAAACCGGCAATTTCTGATGCGGAATATGATAAGTTATTTAAAAAGTTAGTTGAGCTGGAAAAGGAGTTTCCTGACCTTGTTACACCGGATTCGCCGACCCAGAGAATAGGTGGGGAAGCACTTAAAAAATTTAAGTCTGTTACTCATAAAACCCCACTTTTGTCTTTGGATAATGCCATGGCTAGCCCTGAACTCGAAGCCTTTGATAAACGGGTGCGTGAAGCCTTGGGTAAGGATAAGATTGACTATGTAGCTGAACTTAAGATGGATGGCTTGGCTGTAAGTTTAATTTACAAAAAGGGCAAATTTGTCACGGGTGCTACTCGTGGAGATGGAGTGCATGGTGAAGATATTACTCAAAATCTACGCACCATCAAGAGTATTCCCTTAGTACTTAACGAGCCAGTAGATCTGGAAGTGCGTGGCGAGGTTTATCTCCCCTATAATGATTTTATTAAACATAATGAGGAAAGAAAAGAAGCCGGCGAAGCCTTATTTGCTAATCCCCGTAATGCTGCTGCTGGTTCACTACGCCAACTTGATCCTAAAATAGCAGCTAGCCGACCGCTTGATATCTTTCTTTATTATGGTGCAGCTAATAATCAGCAAAGCCATTATGAAACATTGCAGTATCTCAAGCAACTCGGTTTTAAAATTAACCCTAATATCAAGTTATGTTCCGGACTTGACCAAGTTCAAGCTTATATTAAAGAATGGGATAAGCAGCGTGAAACCCTAGATTATGAAATTGATGGCATAGTTGTTAAGGTTAATAATCTAGCTGCTCAACGGGAGTTGGGTTGGACAGCTCGTGCACCACGCTGGGCCATTGCTTTCAAATATCCACCTATGCAGGCCACAACCGTTATTGAAGATATCAAGGTTCAGGTTGGTCGCACAGGGGCAATTACACCAGTAGCTTATTTGAAACCTGTTCGTTTGGCCGGTGTTTTGGTTCAACGGGCCACTCTTCACAATGAGGATGAGATCAAACGCAAGGATTTAAAAATTAACGATCAAGTAGTAGTGCAAAGGGCAGGGGAAGTTATTCCCGAAGTTGTTAAGGTTTTAAAACACACTGCTGATTCAAAAGAATTCAAAATGCCGACCACTTGTCCTGTTTGTGCTGGTGAGCTTTTTAAACCTGAAGGAGAAGCTATTACTCGCTGTGTTAACTCAGCTTGCCCAGCTCAAGTTAAAGAACGGATTCGTCACTTTGCTACACGAGTGGCCATGGACATTGAGCATTTAGGTCCAGCCATTGTTGATCAATTGGTTGTGAACAAGTTGATCAAAGATGTCGCCGATCTATATGATCTTGAATTAGCTGATTTATTAAAGTTGGAACGTTTCGCGGAAAAATCAGCGCAGAACTTGCTTGCTTCCATCCAAGCGAGCAAAAATCAGCCTTATGATCGGCTGTTGTATGCTTTGGGTATTAGGATGGTTGGGAGAAACACGGCTTCTTTAATTGCTCAACATTTTGATAGTTTAGAGGATCTGTTTCATATTAAAGCAGACAAGTTAGATCATATTTATGGTGTTGGCCCTAAAGTTGCCCAGTCAGTTGAACAGTTCTTTGCTCAAGAAGAGAATATCAAACTTATTGAACGTTTGAAAGAGTCTGGGGTTACGATTAAAACAAATCAAACGAAAGGACCACAGCCACTTAAAGGCAAAACCTTTGTTTTTACAGGATCACTGGAGAAGATGTCTCGTTCTGAAGCAGAGGAGATAGTGCGCAAATTAGGCGGTCATCCGTCATCATCTGTTTCTAAACAAACTAATTACGTTGTGGCAGGGGCTGAGCCTGGGTCAAAGTATGATAAGGCCAAGAAGCTGGGCGTGAAGATTATTTCGGAGGAAAAATTCAGGAATCTTCTTTGAAACTAGAAAATGGGTGTTGGGTTTGGATGCCTGTATAGATGTTTGAATTGGAAATAGAAGGATGATTGATCAAACTTCAGTATCTATTTCTAGCTTCCATACCGGCTTCTAAACCTATAACCCTACTTCTCTTTCTAAGGGATCAAACAACAAATTCTTGACTCAAGGCCTTCTCAATCTTCTCCATCTCCGCTAATTCTTTTTCAGTCCCAGGTTTGCCACTCTTTGCATTAGCCACAGCTTTATATTGTTGTACCCCTGGTTGGATAAAAGGATTAACACCTAAGAGCAAACCGCCCAAAGCAATCGTGTTCATTTCCAGTTGATAGAGTTGACCAATCGTAAAAGCGTCTAACTTAGGCAGGATCAGGCTCATGCAAGGCACGCCGCCATGATAGTGGGCGTCTCTTAAACCTTCGACAAAGGCCTGATTAACAAAGGAGAGTTTTTGGCCATCAAGATAATCTACAGGAGTGTCTTTGGCGGTAATAATTAAATCGTCACCAGGCTTTTCGACCATCAGAAAGGTTTCAATCATATTACGTTCGCCTTCCTGAATCATTTGACCGTTGGCATGTGCGTCCTGGGTATAAAATTCCGGTGAGATCCACAAGCCCTTACCATCTTTACCTTCTGTTTCAGGGCCTAATTGCTGCATCCAGCTGGTGACCATTTTAAGATTAAAGTTGCCGGTAGCCGCGACTTCAATTTTCTTCTGCCAGCTATCGTAAGCTATAAATCTCATTACGGCTCGCAGTAAAGCGGCATTTTTTTCAAAGGGATTATTTCTGGTCTGTTCTTCGGCAAAGCGCGTGCCGGCAATAAATTCCTTGAGATCAATACCAGCAACTGCCAAGCCAAATAAACCGACAGGGCAGGTGACGGAATAGCGGCCGCCAACGTTATCAGGCACAACATAGGTTTTATAGCCCTTTTCGTTGGCCAGTTTTTTTAAGGCCCCTTTATCTTTATCGGTGGTGACAATAATTTTCTCGGCCGAATTTTTGGGGAATTTTCTTTCCATCATCCGTTCAATAATGGCAAAGGCAATGGCCGGTTCAACAGTACCGCCTGATTTGGAAATAACATTGACGCCAACGCTGCTGCTTCTTTGCAGGATTTCCATTACCCTAACGGTGTAATTGGGATCCATGTGATTGCCTAGAAAGAAAACCCTCGGTTTGGTGCGTGGCAAAAGGTTGATGATCGACAAACTCCCTTTAACAGCTTCAATAGTAGCCTGGACTCCCAGGTAAGAACCGCCAATGCCAATAGAAACAAAATCATCGATTTGGCTGGCAAAGTTTTTTGCAGTAGCTTGAATTTCTTCTAAAGCAGTATCAGCAACATAAGGGCTTTCTGTTTTCCAGCCGGTCATGACTACTTCTTTATCTTTGATCATCGGATCATCACCGGTTAAAAGTAGTTGTTGTAGATTCGTAATCTTTTTGGCTGTCTCTTCAAATTGGGGATGGCGGCTGATATGTTTTCCTTCGCAAGCAAAGTGGCGGTAATCGAGTTTAATGGGTTGGTGGTTTGGCATTTCTTAGAGTAAATCCGCTGTTTTTTTAATTACTAGTTTGACAGTTTCTTGATGTTTAACAATAAAATCCTTAATCTTTTCAAACTTAATCTCCATATATTCATGAGCCAAGATATTTCTTAATTTTGACACCTGTACCAAACTGCTTTTGTTTTGGTCGCTTAATTTTAAAACCCGCGCTATCTCTTCCATTATTCCGGCATAGCTATCGGGCATTTCAATGTTCTTTTCAGAGATGATGATTTTGGCAAGATCAATTACTGCGTTGGTAATGTTTTCGATCATGCGGTCAACCAGGCGGCGAAGGTTTTTGTCGTCACAGTATTGTTTATAATTAAGATCATTATAAGCAGTTAAGTCTTTTATTTCTGCTTGGGCAAAATCAAAAATTTGCATTAGCCTGATCCGATTACTACTGTGCATTGGCAAGCCTCCTTTTCATGGCCCAGATATCTTCCAAATCATTATTTAAATCCATGGCGGCAGAAGAAACTGAGAGCATATATTTGGTATAAAGGTTCCTGTCCCTGATAATTAAGGGGATGCCCCTTATGGCTGACCAGGCAATTGCCTCTTTAGCGTCGTTTAAGACTAACAATTCCACATCTTTTTTAAGCAATGAAATCAGCTCATCCCAGATGGAGTTAAGTTCTTTTTTGGTGAATCCGTTTTCCAGGTATATTGCAATGTCGACATCAGAGTCAAAGAGAGGGGTTTTTCTGGCATAGGAACCGTATAAAAAAGCCATTTTGACCTTTGTTTGGCTAGAAAAATAATTAACCAGTTTTTCTTTAAGATTGTCAGCCATAAGTTATATTATAGCATCAGGCGGCCTTCTTAAGGAAGTTGGTTTTCCTCTTTTTTATAATTTATTGTTAGTGGTAATTGCTGGTTTACGGTTGACAGGAAAAGGCTCCAAGATCTTCTGTGTGCTCATGAGAAATTTAATGAACTCATCGCGGAAGTTGTTTTAGCATAAGCTGGCAGCGTGTCAAATCATATAAGAACCTAACCCAAATGGATATCGTTAAATCAATTAAGACCTAACCGAAATCACCTCCCTCCTTGGCAGGGTTCTTTT
>MEUC01000023.1 GCA_001771545.1 candidate division WOR-1 bacterium RIFOXYB2_FULL_42_35
CATTATTTTTACTGTTTTTTAGTCCCTCAAATATTTTTTGAAACGGCTCATACAAAAAAGGGACAATTCGCGAATTCGCCGCCGCGTTCCCGGAACCTGCGCCGCCGTGTCTAACTTCTTTCTCTTGCTAGTCATAAGAGTCCAGAGCCTTTTATCTTTGTCTAAAAAACAAAAGCCGGCTTGGCTTATCCATTCTTAGAATGGTTTCTTCTCCAAAGACGCCGTCTTTTGTTATTCCGATTTCATCGGAATCGCAGCTGAATTTTTTCTTGACAACGATTATTAATGAAAGTAAAATTCCCTCAGAGGTTAGCTAATAACCTTGGGGATGGGGAAGAGGAGGTGGACATTATGAAAACTGCTATCTATACCAGAGTCAGCACCGATGATCAGGTCAGAGAAGGATATTCCCTCGAAGTTCAAAAAGAATACCTTATCAACTATTCCAAGCAGCAAGGTTATGAGTCCTATGATATTTATACTGACGAGGGAATTAGTGCTGGTAGCCTACAGCGGCCTGCTTTACAAAAATTGCTTAAAGATGCGAAGCTTGGAAAATTTGATCTTGTCCTTGTTTACAAAATTGACCGCTTCAGCCGCAAACTAAAAGACCTTTTAGAATTATTTGAAAGGTTAGAATCTTGTGGGGTTGGTTTTAAATCTGTAACAGAACCTTTTGATACTACTAACGCAGCCGGTAAATTAATGTTCCAACAGTTAGGTAGTTTTGCTGAGTTTGAACGGAATCGTTTAGCCGAGCGTGTTTTTCCTGGCATGCTCAAAAGTGTCCAGGCTGGCAACTGGCACGGCGCAAGATATAGTCCTTTTGGTTACACTTATAATAAGTCGGCTAAATTACTGGAAGTTAATGCGGCTGAAGCGGAAATTGTCAGATTGATCTATAGATTGTATCTTGAGGGCAAGAGTGTTTTTGATATTACAGAGTTTCTTAATAGGAAAAAGTTAAAAACCCGTAACGCTAAACAATTTTATATTAAGTTTGTTAGCTCGATCTTAAGCAACCCTATATATATAGGCAAGATAGTTTGGAACAAATTTTTTTATGACAAGAGCAAGAAAACTAAAAAAGGTTGCCGTTATGTAAAGCAGGATCCTTCTAAGGTTATTACTGCCAAAGGTAAACAAGCCCCGCTTATTTCAGAGCAGGATTTTTATGCTGTCCAGGAAATTATGAAAAGTCGCTGCCCTAAACGAAGAAGGACTAATCCTCGTTCCTATTTATATACTGGTCTGCTTTTTTGTGATAAGTGCAATCATAAATTGTATGGCCGCTCTATTGTTTCCAATCATCGCACAGGCAAACATAAATTATGGTATGAATGCTCTGGGCCCAGGCATCATTTTGTTAAGTGTAGCAATAGAGCGGTTAAATCCGAGGATGTTGAGCCAATCATCCTGGGTATTATGCAAAATATGCTTGAGAGTGATAGAATAAAAGACAGCCGTTGGTTAGCAGCGACTTTTCATAAAGCCGGTACAAATCAGCCGATTAGTGATTTTTTAAAAATTGACCCTGCTGGCTTAAAAAAAGAGTTAGAAATTAACCGGCAAAAACAGTTAAAACTAACTGATTTGCACCTTAATAATTTGTTGTCAGAAGCGACTTTTAAAGAAAAGAATGGGGTCTTGCGAGGGGAGGAGGAGGAATTTCGGATAAGATTGGCGGGTCTTGAATTATTACTGTTAGAAAAGGAAAATTCAGCTGCGTATTTAGACAAAGTAAAAGACTTTCTGGACTCTTATGACAGCAAGAAGAAAGAGCTAGACACGGCGGCGCAAAAACAAATTTTTGGGCTGCTTTTTAAAAAAATAATTGTTAAGAATTGTGTCGGGAACGCGGCGGCGAATTCGCGAATTGTCCCTTTTTTGTATGAGCCGTTTCAAAAAATATTTGAGGGACTAAAAAACAGTAAAAATAATGATAAAAGAAGGAAAAAATCGACGCTATTTTATAAAAACTTACGGCTGCCAAATGAACATTGTTGACTCAGGTCTACGAAGACCTAAAACGAAGGTCACATGACCTAAAGCAAGGGTCGTTGACGATTGAAGACCCAAGTGCTAAAATTATTTATCATGCTAGAAGCGTTGTTTAATAGTAAGATTAAAGAAAGAATTTTGCTGACTCTCCTTGTTAGAAAAGAACTCTACGCCAGAGATCTTGCTGCGATATTTAGTGGCAGCCTTTCTCCGGTACAGAATCAATTAAAGAAACTGGAAAAGGGTGGGGTGGTGGTTAGTCGTCTCAAAGGTCGAACACGATTGTATTCATTTAACCCTCGCTATCCCTTTCTTAAACAAATTGAAGGCTTATTGACTAAGGTTTTAAGTTTTGTCCCTGCTTATGAGAGAAAGAAATATTATACCCCTAGGTTGCGTCCCAGACGGGCAGGAAAACCTCTTTGAAAAGAAAGCCACTTGTTAATCTGTCAATTAAAGAACTAGCTGCTATTGTTGGTAGTAAACTTAAGGAACATGGAATTGATGCTGTTCTAACTGGTGGGGCTGCGGTGACCATCTATTCAGATAATCGGTACCAATCGTTGGATCTTGATTTTGTTGCTAATGCGGTTGAATATCAGCCTAAAGAGATTAATACAGCAATGGCAGAGCTTGACTTTGAATTGCAAACTGAAGGTTTTTTTGAACATGTAGATTGCCCCTATGTTGTTGAGTTTATTCAACCACCATTAGCCGTTGGTCAGGAGCCAGTTAAGAAGATTGTTACCCTTAAGACAAAACGAGGTAATTTTCGTATATTGAGTACTACTGATTGTGTTAAGGATCGTTTAGCAGCTTATTATCACTGGAATGATCTTCAATCATTAGACCAAGCCTTAATGGTTGCCCGAAGACATAAGGTAGATCTGAAAGAAATAAAACGCTGGTCCAAAGTAGAAGGGCACCTTAAAAAGTGTCAGAAATTTTATACTCAACTTGAAACAAAAAAACAGTAAAAATAATGATAAAAGAAGGAAAAAATCGACGCTATTTTATAAAAACTTACGGCTGCCAAATGAACATCGTTGATAGCGAAAAGCTAGCAGCTATCTTTGAAGCAGCTGGTTATCAACCAGCAAAAAGTCGTAAAGAGGCTGACTTCCTTCTGGTCAATACCTGCGTCGTTCGCCAAGGTGCCGAAGATCGCGCAGTCGGCTATGCCTTTACTGCCAAAGGTTTGCGAGAACATAAGCCTAATCTCAAAATCGGCCTCTGCGGTTGTATTGTCACCGAACCAGGTCGCGATATCAAAAAACAATTCCCGCATATCGATGTTTTTGTGCCGCCACATAGTCCGGAAGTACTGGCGGACTTTCTTAAATTAGAAAACCCCTCTCCCTCTGGGAGAGGGGGGGTGTGCTCTTCCGTTGGACGGGGTGAGGGCATAACGAAGTACATCACCATCATGCACGGTTGCGACAACTACTGTTCCTACTGCGTGGTTCCATACGTGCGGGGGAGAGAACATAGTCGTCCAATTGCTGACGTATTAGAGGACGTCCGGCAGTCCGGCAGTCCGGCAGTCAAAGAAATCTTTCTCCTTGGACAGAACGTCAATTCCTATAAGTATGGACTTGCTAAACTTTTGAAAGAAATAGAAATTCTCATTACTCATTACTCATTACCCATTACTCGGATCCGCTTCATGACCAATCATCCCAAAGATATGTCCGACGAAATCATTCAAGCAGTAGCCGACTTGCCCCGTGTTTGCGAATTCTTTCATCTACCAATCCAGCATGGTTCAGATCGCATTCTTAAGCTAATGAATCGTGGTTACACTGTTGATTATTATAGAAAATTGGTCGAAAAAATCCGTGCCAAAGTTCCTGGTGCCGCTATTACTGGTGATATTATTGTCGGTTTTCCTGGGGAGACTGATGAGGACTTCCGCCTCACACTACGTATAGTAGAGCAAATAGGCTTTGATGCCTGTAATACCCTGATGTATTCCCAACGGCCAGGAACCGCTGCTTCTAAACTCGAAGATGATGTCCCCCAAAAGGTTAAAAAAGAACGACTCCATCAGCTAATGAAACTAGTTGATTCTGTCTGTATCAAGAATAATAAAAAACTAGTTGGCACTGTTCAAGAAGTCCTAGTTGATAATTCTTCACTTTCTCACCCTCTCTCTCTTTCTGAGAGAGAGGGGGCAGGGGGAGTGAGTTCTTATACCGGCCGCACCCGCACCAACAAAATCGTTAAGTTTCCTTCTGAAAGGAAGGACTTGCTCGGACATACTGTCAGTGTTAAAATAACTTCAGCGCTAAGTTGGCTATTAAAAGGAGAACTTGTTAATGAAGAACACTGATCTACGGATCTTTTCCGGTACTTCCCATCCTCAATTAGGCGAAGAAATTTCTAAACACCTCGGTATTAATTCGGGTAAAATTAAAATCTCTCGTTTTGCCGGTGGTGAAATCTATGCCAGAATTCTTGAAAATATCCGTGGAAGAGATTGTGTTGTTTTGCAATCCTGCTCCGATAACGTCAACGATGAGCTAATGGAGCTTTTCATAATTATCGATGCCATGAAAAGGGCTTCGGCTAAAACAATCACAGTGGTCATGCCTCACTTCGGTTATGCTCGGCAAGATCGCAAAGCCGCCTCTCGCGAACCTATTTCTGCTAGGTTGTTAGCAAACCTAATCGAAACTGCTGGGGCTGATCGAGTTGTGACTATGGATCTACACTCTGATCAAATCCAGGGTTTTTTCAATATCCCTATGGATACTTTAACAGCTATGCCGCTCTTTACGAATTATTTAATTAAGAAAAAACTCAAAGACATGGTTGTTGTTGCCCCTGATACTGGTCGGGCTAAAGTTGCTAAAAAACTGGCCGATCGTATTGGTGCTAGACTAGCTATTTTACATAAAGTCCGGGCAGAGCATCACAAATCGGCAGTTACCCATTTGGTTGGTAGTGTTAAAGAGAAAACGGTCATTATTACTGATGACATGATTGATACTGCCGGCACAATTACTGCCGGTGTGGAGGCTTTACGTAAAAAAGGCTGCAACAAAGATATTTATGTTGTGGCTACTCATGGTTTGTTGTCAGGTCCTGCCGTTGAGCGGATGAGCGGGGTTGGGTTTGCTGAAGTTGTGGTGACTGATTCTGTTCCTGTTCCTAAAGAAAAACAATTTAAGGGTTTAAAGATCCTTTCTTCAGCCGAGCTTTTGGGTGAAGCTATTCGTCGTAACTTTGAACACCAATCAATCAGCTCGTTATTTGACTAGGGAAAGGGTTCAAGGTTTCTAGGGTCCTAGGTTTCAAGTGAGGGGAATAAGTGCAGTTAAGGACTTTCAAAGATCTAAAGGTTTGGCAGAAATCGTATTTGCTTGTTCTTGAAATATATAAGGTCTCTAAGGTTTTTCCTAAAGAAGAAAGATTTGGGCTTACTTCTCAGATTAGACGAGCTGCAGTATCAATTCCCTCTAATATTGCAGAAGGATATGCCAGAAGCTCTTTAAAGCAATACATAAATTTTCTTTTTATTGCTTATGCTAGCGGGGCTGAACTTGAGACACAATTAATGTTGGCAAAAGATTTGGACTATTTTACAGAGAATAAGTTTGAAGATATAATTGGGAAATATTATGAAGTTGAAAGAATGTTAATGGCTCTGATCAGGTCATTAGAGAAAAAGACTTGAAACCTTGATCCCTTGGTTCCTTGAAACCTAAAAGAGAGGAATATAATGAGTAGAAAAATTACTATCGGCATCATCGGTCTCGGAAACATTGGCTCAGCCTTAGCTGGGGTGTTGTCTACTAATCATCAGGTCATTCTACGTAACTCCGGTGTTGATATTCGAGTCAAGAAGGTTTGCGACATTAAGAAACGCAAAACTCCTTTCTCTTTCACCTCAAATCCGTATGATATTATCAATGATCCTGAGATAGATGTGGTAGTCGAATGTATCGGTGGCGTTAACCCCGCCCTCAAGTTAGTTCTAGCTGCCTTATATAATAGTAAGCATGTTGTCACCCCCAATAAAGAACTTGTGGCCAAGCATATGAAGCAATTGCAAAAAGTTGCTGGTGAAAACAAAGTTAGCCTTATGTTTGAGGCTTCAGTTGGTGGTGGTATTCCGATAATTCAGCCGATCAAAGAATGTTTGCCGGCCAATAACATCACCGAGATCTATGGCATAGTTAATGGCACGACTAATTATATTCTTAGTCAAATGACTGAAGCCGGGAAAGAGTTTTCCGATGCACTTAAAGAGGCTCAGGCCAAGGGTTATGCTGAGCCAAACCCAAGTGCTGATATCAATGGCAATGATGCTGCTTATAAAGCGGCAATTTTAGCTTCAGTGGCTTTTCAAATTGAAGTTAATATGAAAGATGTCTATTTTGAGGGGATAACTAAGGTGGCTCAAGAAGATATTCAATATGCGGCTGACATTGGTTACCTAATTAAGCTTCTAGCAATAACTAAAAAGGTTGGCAAAGAGGTCGAAATTCGTGTTCATCCAACTTTAGTTCCCAAATGGCATCCGCTAGCCGCTGTTTCCGATAACTACAATGCGATTTATGTTAAAGGGACCCCAATGGGTGAGTTGATGTTCTACGGTCAAGGGGCAGGGGGTGGACCAACCGCGTCAGCTTTAGTGGCGGACCTAATTTCAATTGCTCATTGCTCATTACCCATTACTCATTACTCATTACTTAAGAGTAAGATCCGCAACATCTCCCAAGTCCAAAGCCGTTATTATATCCGCTTACAGGCGCCGGACCGTTATGGTGTCTTGGCTGGCATCTCCAAAGCCTTTGCGAAGAAGAAAGTCAGTATTGCTGCTGTAGTGCAAAAAGAGATGGTTGGTAACGTTGCTACTATTGTAATTATGGTTCACACTGTGGCAGAGAGAAACCTTAAGGCTGCACTAGCAGAAGTTAAGAAGCTTTCAGTTGTTCGTAAAGTTTGTAATGTGATTAGGATTGTATAATATCTCCAAATTTTTTCCAAATTTCCTCTTGACAGACCCCACTCTTTTGGTGTAAAATAAATCTTCGTTGTCTCACGAGATTGAATAGAAATTATTTTTTGTCGAGGTTAAAACTAGCCTTTGATCCCCGGAAATAGGGAAAGAGGCTATTAACGTGTCTTGAGAGGATTTTTTTATGAGAGAAACAATTCACTTGGCTTGCACAGAGTGTAAAAGAAAAAATTACACCACAGAAAAAAGTAAAGATAATACTAAAGACCGTTTGGTCTTGAGTAAGTATTGTGCCTGGTGCGGTAAGCACACGGATCATAAAGAGGAGAAGAGTTAGGGGTCTGTCGGTTAATGGCAAACCACCGGTCTCCAAAACCGGGACTCCCCGTTCGAGTCGGGGCAGACCCGAATCTAGGTAGTAGATAGTTGAACGTAGGAAAATGAAAAATATTTTTGAGCAGCTTGTTAAGTTTATAAAAGAGACCAGGGCAGAAACAAGAAAGGTTGTTTGGCCGGATCGCCGCTATGTGATGGTAGCCACTGTCATAATACTCGTGCTGGTTTTTATTACTGGAGCTTACATAAGTCTAATTGATTTTATTTTTTCGAAAGTGTTTAGGTTATTGTTGCGATGAACATTGAAGGTGAAAAGTTGAATAACGAAGAAAGTTCGCAGGAGCAATCTGTCGAACAAAAAAATGAAGCAGTAACACCTGATGCGAATCAGGCTGAAGGTCCCAAAGAATCTATTGATGAGGACAAGAACCTTGAAGAATCAAATAGCGAGCCAGTAGCCAGTGAGCCAGAGCAACCAGTAGTTCCGGACTTTAGTCCGGCAAATGAGCCAAACTTGGCCCCGGCACAGGAAGCTGTTCCTGCAGAGGAAGCAAGCCCTGCTGAAGAACTAAGGTCTGATCCTGCGCCAGAAACAACGGAAACAGTTCCTGATCAGGAAGATAAAACTGCTGAGGAATCAGTTGCTCCTGTATCAAGCGAAGAAGTTGTTGAGGCAACCCAGCCAGAACGGCCTAAGGGTGAGTTCAGGTGGTATGTTATTCAAACCTTTACTGGCAAAGAAGATGTTGTTAAGCAAGGGATTGAGCAAACAATTGGTTTATACGCGGCACTAAAGGCGAAAGTTGCCCAAGTCCTAGTACCAACTGAAGAAATTGTAGAAATCAAGGCTGGAAAAAGGGTTGAAAAGATTAAGAAAATGTTTCCGGGTTATGTTTTTCTGGAAATGATCCTAGATGAAGAGTCCTGGTACTTAATCCGCCAGACCGTTGGGGTCTCCCGTTTTATCGGGACCAAGGTTAGACCAACCCCGGTTTCTGAAAAGGAGATGCAGCGGGTTCTAAAACAGCTTGGTAAAGAAGAAAGATTAGAAATTACCTTTGAAAGAGGCGAGGGCGTCCGGGTAATTTCTGGTCCTTTCCGCGGTTATACCGGCACAGTTGATGAAGTCAATCCGGAAAAGGGAAAACTCAAGGTTCTTATTAATATTTTTGGACGAGACACGCCGGTTGAAGTCAATTTTGAGCATGCGCAGAAGATTTCTTAAGGAAGTATAAAAATGGCTAAGAAAAATAAAAAAGAAGTTAAGGCGAAAATAAAATTACAAATCAAAGCAGCGGCAGCTAATCCAGCTCCTCCTGTTGGTCCGGCGTTAGGTCAACATGGCCTAAACATTATGGAATTTTGTAAGCAGTTTAATGCCGCTACAAAGGATCAAGCTGGATATATTATCCCAGTAGAGATATCCGTTTATAAGGATCGTTCTTTCAGTTTTATTACCAAAACGCCTCCAGCTGCCGATCTGTTAAGAAAAGCTGCCGGCATAGAAAAGGGTTCGGGTGAACCAAATAAAACTAAGGTTGGCAAGGTTACTGTGGAGAAGATTCGGGAAATTGCCAAGACAAAAATGAGCGACCTAAATGCTAATGATGTTGATGCTGCCGCTAAAATTGTATCTGGCACAGCCCGTAGCATGGGGATTATTATAGAATGAGAAAAACTAGCAAAAAGTTTCAGGCTAAAGCCAAATTGGTGGACAGAAGAAACTACTATGCTCCTCAAGAGGCACTGGACCTGCTTAAGCAAACGATCTGGGCCAAGTTTGATGAGAGTGTTGATTTGGCTGTCAAGTTAGGGGTTGATCCTAAAAAGCATTCCATTCGGGGTACGGTTACCCTCCCGTCTGGTTCCGGTAAAACTAAAAGAGTGGCAGTAATTTCTAAACCGGATAAGGTTAAGGAGGCTGAAGAAGCTGGAGCCGATCTATTTGGTTCTGATGATTTGGTCAAGAAAATAAGCGAAGGCTGCCTTGATTTTGATATTTTAATAGCTACTCCTGACATGATGGGGGCGATGGGTAAGTTAGGCAAGGTTTTAGGTCCTAAGGGTTTAATGCCCAATCCAAAATCTGGCACTGTTACTCAGGAGGTTGCTAAAACGGTCAAAGAATTTAAAGGCGGTAAGGTTGAATTCAAAATGGATAAAACCGGGGCACTACATATGATTTTAGGCAAAGTATCTTTTGAGTCAAAAGCGCTAGAAGATAACTTTTTTGCTGCTTTAGCGGCAATTTCAACACAAAAACCGAGCGGGCTTAAAAAGCCTTTTTTACAGTCCATTACAATTTCCTCTACCATGGGCCCGGGGATTAAAATTAATTCTAAGATTGTGGCCGAAAAACTAGAAAAAGGTGGTTTCTAATGTCTGTTGAAACATTAAAGAAAAAAAAGCAGCAGGTAGCTGATCTTAAAATTAAGATTGAAAAGGCCAAGGTTTTAGTCTTGTCCGATTATCGCACCTTTAATGTGCAAGAAATTACCGAGTTGCGCAAAAGTTTATATAAAGATCAATCAGAGTTAAGGGTTTTCAAAAATACTATCTTAGAAAAGGCCCTCAAGGAGTGTGGTATCGAGTCTTTTGCGGAGCATCTTCATGGGCCAACTGCGGTCTTGTTTGGTTACGGAGATCCGGTTCTGCCGCTCAAGTCTTTGGTGGAATTTTTTAAGGATATCGAAAAGGGAGCGGTTAAGGCTGGTGTTGTAGAGGGTAGCGTGGTTGATAATAAACAGCTTACTGTGATCGCCAAGTTGCCTACTAGAGAAGTTTTGTTGGCCAAGGTTGTTGGCAGCTTGCAAGCACCAATTTCTGGTTTTGTGAGAGTCCTACAAGGTCCAATTAACAAGTTGGTTTATGCTCTTAGCGCGATTAAAGACGCTAAAGGGAACAATTAAAAAGGGGGTGTATAGAAATGGCAAAAGTTGAAGATATCTTAACGACGGTGGAAGGAATGACGGTACTTGAGTTGGCTGATTTAGTCAAAAAGTTAGAAGAAAAGTTTGGTGTCTCCGCAGCTGCTCCGGTTGTAATGGGTGGAGCTGTAGCTGGTGGCGAGGCAGAAGAGGTTAAGGATGAGTTTGACGTAATCTTAACAGATGCTGGAGCCAAAAAGATCCAGGTTCTTAAAGTCTTGAGAGAAGTAACTGGTTTGGGTCTAAAAGAAGCTAAAGATTTAGTCGATTCAGCACCAAAGCCTGTCAAGCAAGGGGTTAAGAAAGAAGAAGCTGCAGAAATTAAGAAAAAATTAGAAGCTGAAGGTGCAAAGGTAGAAGTGAAATAAATATGGCAGAGAAAACCAAGTTAGTTAGTTTCAAGCAAAAAACCATTATGGAGCCGCCGGATTTATTGGAGCTGCAAAAGGATTCTTTCCGTTGGTTTATGCAAGAGGGTCTTGCCGAAGAGCTGCGGATGATTTCTCCAATCAGGGGTTACGAGGGTAAGTTGGAGCTTTCCTTTAGCGGTAAGTTTGTTTTGGGTAAACCTAAGTATTCTACTCGTGATTGTCTTATCCGTGAAACTACCTATGCTTTGCCGCTGAAGGTAGAAGCGAGATTGCTCAATAAAAAAACTAAAGAGGTTAAATCTCAAGAAGTTTTTATTGGTGATCTGCCGATGATGACGGATCGAGGCACTTTCATCATTAATGGAGCGGAAAGAGTCATAGTGACCCAATTGGTCAGATCTCCTGGAGTCTATTATCGAGAAACCAGGAAAGTGGACAGAACTGGTGGCAAAGTATTTTACTATGCCACGGTTATTCCTGATCGGGGTTCTTGGCTTGAGCTTGAAACTGATGCTGGTGGAGCAATTTATGCTCGGATTAACCGGACCAGGAAAATTCCTATTGCCATGTTCCTGTCGGCGATTAGTTGCAGTGAAAAAGAAATACTTGAGGCTTTGTCAGAAGGAGAGTTCCGCCGCAAATCCCTCAAAGAGTGCCCGATCTTGGCTAAAGATGAGGCCTTGATCGAGGTTTACAAAAAATTGCGCCCCGGTGATCCTGTTACTCAAGAAGGTGCCCAGGTTTACCTTAACAATTTGTTTTTCAATGTACGTCGTTATGATTTAGGCAAAGTTGGCCGCTATAAGATGAATAGAAAACTAGGCATCAATGTGGCCGAAGACAAGTTTGTTCTAACTAAAGCTGATATTTTGGCTATGGTTAAGTATTTAATTTCTATTAATTCTGGTGAAGGCATTGCCGATGATATTGACCATCTGGGTAATCGCCGAGTTAGGGCTGTGGGAGAGTTGTTACAGCGACAAATCAGAATTGGACTGGCTCGCATTGAGCGCTTAGTCAAAGAGCAGATGATGATTAAAGGTGATGAAGCAGTTGTGCCTGGCCAGTTAATTAATATTCGGCCACTGCAAGCTGTAGTTAAAGAGTTTTTTGGTTCTAGTCAACTTTCGCAGTTTCTGGATCAAACCAACCCTTTAGCTGAGATAACTCACAAGAGAAGGCTTTCCGCTTTAGGACCAGGTGGATTAAGTCGAGAACGAGCTGGCTTTGAGGTGCGTGATATTCATCCATCTCACTATGGCCGTATTTGTCCTATTGAAACTCCAGAAGGTCCCAATGCAGGTTTAATTTCTTCATTGGCCACCTATGCTAAAACTAATAAATTTGGTTTTATCGAGTGCCCTTATCTTAAAGTAGAAAAGGGTGTCATTACCAATAAAGTTGAATACATAACCGCTGATGTGGAAGATTTTTACAAAATTGCCTCCAGTGATGTTAAGCGTGATAATAAGAATAGAATTGTAGAAGACGAAGTTCCTGTTCGTTTTCGCCGTGAATTTATTTTTGCCCCTGGCCGAGATATTGACTATGTTGGAGTTTCTCCAGAACAGATAGTCGGTATAACTACTGCCATGATTCCTTTTCTTGAACATAATGACGCTAACAGGGCTTTAATGGGTGCAAACATGCAAAGACAGGCTGTGCCTTTGCTCAATCCAGAAGCTCCTTTGGTTGGCACTGGTTGGGAAAGCAAAGTTGCGGAAGATTCTCGTACTTTAGTGCGAGTCGAAAATCCTGGCAAAGTAGTCAATGTCAGTGCAGAAGAAGTTGTGATTAAAACTAATTCAGGCAAAAAAAATGTCTATCAACTCATCAATTTTAGCCGCAGTAACCAAGATACCTTGGTTCATCAGCGTCCAGTTGTCTCTGTTGGTGATAAAGTTAAAACTGGCGATCTTATTGCTGATGGTTCAGCAACGCAGGGTGGTGAGCTAGCTTTAGGAAGAAATGTTTTAACCGCTTTTATGCCTTGGGAAGGCTATAACTATGAAGATGCTATTTTGCTTTCAGAAAGATTAGTGAAATATGATCTTTTTACTACTGTTCATATCCAGCGCTTAGAGGTTGAGGTTAGGGCAACTAAGTTAGGAATGGAAGAAATCACTCGCGAGATTCCTAATTTAAGTGAAGAGGCCCTAGCTGATTTGGACGAAAAAGGGATTATCACGCCTGGCTCCGAGATAAAACCAGGTGACATTTTGGTTGGTAAAGTTACGCCAAAGGGTGAAACCGAATTGCCGGCAGAAGAAAAACTCTTGCGGGCAATTTTTGGTGATAAAGCCAGAGACATGAGAGACACCTCTCTTAAGGTTCCTCCAGGTGAACATGGCAAGGTTATTGCTGTTCGAACATTTTCACGTGCTAAAGGAGACGAATTACCTCCTGGGGTTCATGAATTAGTACGGGTTTACCTGGCCCAGAAGCGCAAAGTTAGTATTGGTGATAAAATGGCTGGTCGTCATGGTAATAAAGGTGTTATTGCTAAGATTTTACCGGAAGAAGAGATGCCTTATTTGCCGGATGGTACCCCGATTGACGTTATTCTAAATCCTTTAGGTGTTCCTTCTCGTATGAATATTGGCCAGGTCTTTGAGCTGCTTTTGGGTCAAGCTGGTCATCTGTTAAATGAACGCTACAAAATCCCTGCCTTTGATGAGTTTAGCGGTGAAAATGCTTCAGAAAATAATCTCGCTGATAAATTAAATGAGGCTGCAAGAGTAAACAATCTATCATGGTTAGACAAGTCCGGCAGGGTAGAGTTACGAGACGGTCGTACAGGCAAACCATTTGGTCGCAAGATTGCAGTTGGCTACATGTACCTGATGAAATTGATCCATTTGGTTGATGACAAAATGCATGCCCGCTCAACTGGGCCTTACTCTCTAATTACTCAGCAACCCTTGGGTGGTAA
Organism: candidate division WOR-1 bacterium RIFOXYB2_FULL_42_35; assembly: GCA_001771545.1. Taxonomy (GTDB): domain Bacteria; phylum Margulisbacteria; class WOR-1; order O2-12-FULL-45-9; family O2-12-FULL-45-9; genus XYD2-FULL-41-8. Next base: position 13,534 of record MEUC01000023.1, read on the forward strand.
AGCCCAATTTGGTGGCCAGCGTTTTGGAGAAATGGAAGTTTGGGCGCTAGAAGCATACGGGGCTGCTCATACTTTACAAGAATTATTAACTGTTAAGTCCGATGATGTGATTGGTCGTTCCAAGGTTTATGAAGCAATTATTAAAGGCAAACCGATGGGCAAGCCTGGAATTCCAGAATCATTTAAGGTTTTGATGAAAGAATTACGCAGTTTAGGTCTTAATTTAGTTACTTTAAGCAAGGATGGAAAAGAAGTCAATATCGATGAAGAAGGCAAAAGCAAGAAACGCATGCCGCGGATTTTCGAGAAGAGTGGTGTCGGCCGTAAAAGGAGGTTTTAGTTTTGCCATTAGATAATAAACCGATGTTTGGTAGCAATCCGGTGGAAAAAGAGTTTGAAACAATTCGCATTTCGCTAGCTTCTCCGGAGAAGATTCTTAGTTGGTCTTTTGGTGAAGTGGAAAAGCCGGAAACCATTAATTACCGCACCTTTAAACCTGAGCGAAAAGGGTTGTTTTGCGAGAAAATCTTTGGACCGGTTAAAGATTGGGAATGTCATTGCGGAAAATATCGCCGAGTTCGCTATCGTGGCATAGTTTGTGAACGCTGTGGAGTGGAAGTAACAACTTCTCGGGTTCGTCGTGAACGCATGGGACATATCCGCTTAGTTGAGCCAGTAGCCCACATTTGGTTTTTGCGTGGTGTCCCCGGTTATATGAGTTTGTTCTTGGATGTGACTACCAAAGCGTTGGAAGAAGTTGTTTATTATGATGCTTTTATTGTTACGGAAGTCGTTGGTGAGATCAAGAAATTAAATGTTGGGATGATCTTGCGCGAATCAGAATATCAAGATTGCTTAGAAAAGCATGGTAATAAATTTAAAGCCGAAACCGGAGCAGGGGCGGTCAGACGCTTATTGGAAAAGATCGATTTACCCCAGATGGTTAGTAAGTTGCGTCGCGATCTAAAGAAATCTACCGGTCAAAAACGTCTCAAGATAATTAAACGTTTACGAGTGGCTGAAGCTTTCCTCAAATCAGAAAACCGACCAGAGTGGATGATTTTCGAATCTATTCCGGTTATTCCGCCAGATCTTAGGCCAATGGTTCAGTTGGAAGGTGGTCGTTTTGCCACTTCCGATTTAAATGATTTATATCGCCGGGTTCTTAATCGTAATAATCGTTTAAAGAAAATGATTAATATGGGTGCCCCGGAAATGATCATCCGCAATGAAAAACGGATGTTGCAGGAGTCTGTTGATGTTCTAATTGACAATGGTCGCAGAAAGAAATCAGTCACAGGTTCAAATGGTCGTCCGCTAAAATCTTTAACTGACATTATTGAAGGCAAACAAGGCCGTTTTAGACAAAATCTTTTAGGTAAACGGGCTGATTATTCCGGCCGTTCAGTTATTGTCGTTGGTCCGTCTCTTAAACTGCATCAGTGTGGTCTGCCTAAGGCCATGGCTTTGGAGTTATTTAAACCATTTGTAATCCGTAAGTTGGTTGATCGAGGCATGGCTCAAAATGTTAAATCAGCCAAGCGCATGATTGATATGCATGATATTGTGGTTTGGGATATTTTAGAGGAAGTTATCAAAGGACACCCAGTTTTGCTCAACCGTGCGCCTACCTTGCACAGATTGGGTATTCAGGCTTTTGAACCGATTTTGGTCGAAGGAAAAGCAATTCAGATTCATCCCTTGGTCTGTCCCGCTTTTAACGCTGACTTTGACGGTGACCAAATGGCGGTGCACGTGCCGCTTTTAACTGAAGCTCGTGTTGAAGCCCAGATATTGATGCTGGCTTCCAATAATATTCTTTCTCCGGCTTCTGGCCGACCGGTTGTTACCCCAACCCAAGATATGGTTTTAGGAACTTACTATCTGTCGGTTGAAGAAGATGCTCCTCTTCCAGGAGATGGCATGACCTTTGCTAATGATTGGGAAGCTATGGTTGCCAATGATCTTGAAGTGCTTCATCTTCATGCCAAAATCAAGGTGCGTAGAGGAACGGAAATAATTGCGACTACTGTTGGAAGAGTAAAATTCAATTTTGCCCTTAACCGAGTCTTGCAAAAACATGGTATCAAAGAAGAGTACCCCTTTCTAAATGAGATTATCAATAAAAAGGGCTTGGAAAAGTTAATTATTGATAGTTTTAAAAAGTATGGCAGCGTTGTTACTGCGGAAATTGCCGATGAGATCAAACGCTTGGGCTTTAAATATGCAACTTTAGCAGGTGTTTCTATTGCCATCGACGATCTAATTGTGCCTCCAGACAAAAAAGAGATTGTTGACAAGGCTAGTAAGCAAGTGGCTGAGTTGGAAAGGCATTTCCGAGCTGGCACATTGTCCGGTAAAGAAAAATTTATTCGCTCACTTGATATCTGGAGCGCTGTAACAGAAAAAGTCACTCAGAGCATGCTTAAGGGGTTGGATGTTCTCAATTCAGTTTATATGATGGCTTTCTCTGGTGCCCGCGGCAACATTCAACAGGTTCGGCAGCTTTCCGGTATTCGTGGTTTAATGGCCGATCCTTCCGGAAATATTATTCCAATTCCAATTAAAACCAACTTTAAAGAAGGTTTATCGGAAACCGAATATTTTATTTCTTCTTATGGTGCTCGTAAAGGTTTGGTTGATACTGCGCTGCGTACTGCTGATTCCGGTTATTTAACCCGTCGCTTGGTTGATGTTTCTCAGGATGTTTTAATTACAGAAAATGATTGTGAGACCAAAGAAGGCATTATGTTAGAAACCATTCGTGAGGGTTATGAAGAGGTTATTCCTTTATCGCAAAGATTAGTTTTCCGTACGCCAGTTAAGAATGTGCTTGATCCAATTTCTAGCAAGGTTTTGGCTAAGGCTGGAAAGATGATTGATCGTGAAACTGCCGAAATAATCGCTGAGGCTGGAATTGAAAGAGTAGAAGTTCGCTCACCCTTATCTTGTAAAACAAAGAAGGGGATTTGTCAAAAATGTTACGGGCTTGATTTGTCTAGTCTTGAGGTGATTAATATCGGTGAAGCGGTTGGAACCATTGCGGCTCAGTCCATCGGTGAACCTGGTACTCAGTTAACCATGAGAACTTTTCATATTGGTGGGGTTGCCTTGCATAAAGGTGCGACTATCGAGATTAAGAGTAAACATGCTGGCACCTTGCATTTTGGTGAGGGGATGGAAACAAGAAGCATTATCGATGAAACCGGAGAGAAACAGAATTTAATTACCCGTAGTTCCAAGGTTTATATCAAGATTAAAGACAAAAAAGAAGAGTACACCTTGCCAATGGGAGCAACCATGGTGGTCAAGGATGGCGCCAAGGTTAAGGCAGGAGAAGCCCTGGCCCTTTATGATGCATCATATGAATATGTTGTTTCCAGTGCTGCTGGGAAGGCTTTATTTATCAATCTGACCACTACTCATCGAAGAAACGAAGATATTGCTAAGGGTGATGGCGAAATTTTTATTTACAACCCCAAAACCAAGAAAGAATATAATGTTCCTAAGGATGCTAATGTTTTTGTTAAATTTGGTGATAAGGTCAAAGTTGGCGACGAAGTTGCTGTTGGAGTGGTCTGTAAGACTCCTGGCATCATTCTTGAAGCTACTAAGAAAAGTGTTGTTGTTGCCCCTGGCGAAAACTACCAGATCATTGCTGGTTCTAGAGTCTATCTCAAAGATGGTGACAGCATTGATGGTTATGATGTTATCGCTAAAGTAGAGTCGATTCGTCGTGACCCTAGTAAGACACGCGATATTATTCAAGGTTTGCCTAAGGTAGAGCAATTGTTTGAAGCCCGTCGTTCAAAAGATCCAGCCATTCTTTCCGAGCTTGATGGTGTGGTTGAAGTCAGCGAGAGTGAAGGCATGCGCTTGGTCACTGTTGTTGGTGATAAGGATGAGAAAAAAGAATATTTAGTTTCTTATGAGACCAGATTAAAGGTTATTTCTAATGATAAGGTTTATAAAGGGATGCAGTTAACGGAAGGAACCATTAATCCTCATGAGGTTTTGAGAATTGAAGGGGTGGCTGCTGTCCAGCGCTTCCTGGTCGACGAGATCCAGAAAATTTATCGTGGTCAAGGAGTAACTATTTCGGATAAACATATTGAGGTGATTACTCGGCAGATGACCAGAAAAGTCCGCGTTGTACTGCCTGGCGATACAACCCTTTTACCGGGAGAGTTGATCGATATTAACGCTCTTGATGAAATCAATGCTGATAACAAGGGTGAACAAGCTACGGCTACAGAGGTCTTACTAGGTATTACTAAGGCTTCCTTGAGAACCGAAAGCTTTTTCTCGGCAGCTTCTTTCCAGGAAACAGCTCGGGTTCTAACCGATGCCGCCGCTAGTGGTAAAACAGATGAAATGTACGGGTTAAAGGAAAATATCATTATCGGTAAACTTATCCCTGCTGGAACAGGTTTTCATGGCTATCGTTATTTAGAGTTAGTTCCAACAGTTGGTTTAGCCGAACATTTAGACGTAGCATCTAAGGCTGAGGAGAAATAAAATGCCAACATTGAATCAATTGATCAAAAGGGGTCGAACGAAGAAAAAGAAGAAAAATAGGGTACCTGCTCTTCAAGGCAGTCCGCTTAGGCGCGGAGTCTGCGTGAGAGTCTACACTACTACTCCAAAAAAACCGAATTCGGCTCTGCGTAAAGTGGCGAGGGTAAGGTTAACTACTGGTAGTGAAGTTAGTGCTTATATTCCGGGCGAAGGACACAATTTGCAAGAGCACTCAGTGGTATTGGTTCGTGGAGGTAGGGTAAAAGATTTGCCTGGCGTTCGTTATCACATTGTGAGAGGCTCTTTAGATACTTTAGGTGTTGAAGGGCGCAATCAAAGCCGTTCAAAATATGGCGCAAAAAGACCGACAAAAGGAGGGGCAAAATAGTGCCTAGACATGGTAATGTTCCTCGCAGGCCAGCCATAGCTGATGCTGTTTATGACAGTGTGCTGATCCATAAGTTTATTTGTAAAATTATGATTGATGGTAAAAAAAGCATTGCCGAATCTATTGTCTATAAGGCGCTAGAAGCTGTTAAAGAAAAACTCAATAAATCTCCGATGGAGGTTTTTGAGAAAGCCTTGGCCAATGTTACTCCAATGTTAGAGGTTAAGGCTAGAAGGGTTGGCGGCGCTACTTATCAGGTTCCGGTAGAAGTTTCCCGAACTCGTGGTCAAGCTAAGGCCATGTCGTGGCTCAAAGAAGTTGCCCAAAATCGTGGTGGTAGATCAATGATAGAAAATCTTTCAGCAGAATTAATCGATGCTTATAACGGGGTCGGTGGAGCAATTAAAAAAAGAGAGGATGTTCATAAAACAGCAGATGCCAACAAGGCTTTTGCTCATTTTAAATGGTAAATTAATTATGGTTAGAGAACACGCAATGGATAAATATCGGAATATTGGTTTTGCAGCTCACATTGATGCTGGCAAAACCACTACCACAGAGCGAGTGCTCTTTTATAGCGGACGGCTGCACAAAATCGGTAGTGTTGATGATGGAACCGCAACGATGGATTGGATGATACAGGAGAAAGAGCGAGGTATCACTATTACCTCAGCAGCAACTACTACTATCTGGAAAGATCACCGCATTAATATTATTGATACACCAGGGCACGTTGATTTTACTGTTGAAGTAGAAAGATCTCTGCGTGTTCTAGATGGTGTGGTCGTAATTTTCTGTGCTGTTGGCGGTGTTCAGCCACAATCAGAAACTGTCTGGCGCCAAGCTACTCGTTATGGTGTTCCACGAGTTGCTTATATTAACAAAATGGATCGGATTGGCGCAGATTTCTTTCGAGTGGCAAAACAAATTGGTGAAAGGCTGTTGGCTAAGACAGTCCTCTTGCAGATTCCCATTGGTTCTGAAGATAATTTTCAAGGCATGATTGATTTGGTGGAAATGGAAGCCATTGTTTATGAAGATGAACTAGGTTTAACGTTTAATCGTAAGCCTATTCCGGATGATTTGAAAGAAGCGGCAGAAAAGGCTCGCGAACAGATGGTTGAAGCTGCGGCAGAAAGCGATGATGTGCTGTTAGAAAAATATTTAGCTGGCACAAAGTTGACAAAAGAAGAGATAAAAATCGGTCTCAGAAAAGCTGCAATTTCCGCTCAAATTGTTCCAGTGGTCTGTGGTTCCTCTTTTAAAAATCGTGGAGTTCAACCACTTTTAGATGTGGTAATTGATTATCTCCCTTCGCCGCTGGAAAAGAAAGCTATCATGGGTCTTAACCCCGAGACTGGTGGAGAGGAAGAACGCCTGGCCAACGATGAAGCCCCATTTTCAGCTTTAGCTTTCAAGATAATGACCGATCCCTATGTTGGGCGGCTAACATTTTTTAGGGTTTATTCAGGAATGCTTGAATCCGGTTCCTATCTTTTCAACTCGGTCAAAAACAAGCGGGAAAGAATTGGGCGGATATTGCAGATGCATTCTAATAAACGCGAAGAAATAAAAGAAATCAGAGCAGGAGATATTGGTGCGGCAGTTGGACTCAAGGACACTTCCACTGGGGACACTCTTTGTCTGGCCGATAATCCGATTATCCTAGAATCAATCCAGTTCCCGGAGCCGGTTATCTTTGTCGCGATTGAGCCTAAGACCAAGGCAGATCAAGAAAGATTAGGTATGGCTTTGGCTAAACTTGCAGAAGAGGATCCAACTTTTAAAGTTAAGGGTGACCAGGAAACAGGGCAAACAATCATCTCCGGAATGGGTGAGTTACATTTGGAAATTATTGTTGATCGGCTCTTACGGGAATTTAAGGTTGAGGCTAATGTAGGTAAACCTCAGGTAGCCTACAAGGAAACCGTTAAGGGGAGCGCAGAATCAGAAGCGAAGTTTATTCGTCAAACTGGTGGTCGTGGTCAATATGGTCACGTACTATTAAGGGTTGAACCTAGTGAGCCTGGTAAGGGCTTTGAATTTGTTAACGAAATTGTTGGTGGGGTAATTCCTAGGGAATATATTCCTGCTGTAGAGGCTGGAATTAAAGAGGCCTTAACTGGTGGGGTTATTGCTGGTTTTCCAGTTATCGATGTCAAAGTTTCTCTTTATGATGGGTCTTATCATGACGTTGATTCATCAGAAATTGCTTTTAAAATTGCCGGTTCAATGGCCTTTAAGAGTGGGGTTCTAAAAAGTAACCCGGTCTTGCTTGAGCCGATCATGAAGGTTGAAGTTGTAGTGCCAGAACAATATATGGGTGAAGTAATTGGCGATCTCAATGGTCGGCGTGGTCGGATAGAAGGAATGGAAGCTCATATGGGTATTCAAACGATACAATCTAAGGTGCCTTTGGCAGGAATGTTTGGTTATTCGACAATATTACGTTCGTTAACTCAAGGAAGAGGAAATTATAGTATGGAATTTGCCGATTATAACGAAATGCCCAAAGCCTTGGCTGAAGGAATAATAGAGAAATCCGGACCAAAGAGCCGGTCACAGGAGAAAAAATAAGATGAAGAGACAGAGAATCAGAATAAAACTAAAAAGTTATGATCATCGGATTTTAGATCAATCAGCGGCGATCATTGTGGAGACGGCCAAGCGGGCAGGAGCCTGTGTTTCCGGACCAGTCCCTTTGCCAATGAAGATACAAAAGTTTTGTGTTTTGCGTTCACCCCATGTTGACAAAAAGTCGCGGGAACAGTTTGAGATTCGTACCCACAAACGTTTGATCGATATTCTTGATCCGCCACCACAAACTGTGGATGCGCTGATGCAGCTTGATTTGCCGTCCGGAGTTGATGTCGAAATAAAGATGGGATAGGGGATAATTAGAATGGATAGTTTAATTGGTAAAAAAATTGGTATGACCCAGATTTTTGATCAGGCAGGAAATTTAATTCCTGTCACGGTAGTTGAGGCAGGTCCTTGTGTTGTGACTCAAGTTAAGACCATTGAGAATGATGGTTACTTGGCTGTCCAGTTAGGCTTTGGCACTAATAAGAAAAACAACAAACCTAAAAAAGGTCATCTTAAAGAAGCAACTTCCAGGTATCTTAAGGAAATTAGGTTGAAAAAAACTGAGGAACTCGAGGTTGGCCAAGAGATTAAGGCTGAAATATTTAATCCTGGAGACATTGTTTCTGTCACAGGTAATTCTATTGGTAAAGGTTTTGCTGGTACAATTAAGAAGTTTCATTTTAGTCGCGGACTTATGACCCATGGTTCAAAGTCTCATCGTATCACCGGTTCAATTGGTGCTGGAACTACCCCAGGCAGAGTTTTGAAGGGCAAGAAAATGCCAGGGAGAATGGGAGCCGTTAGGGTTTCTGTTCCAAGTCTAACTGTTGTTCAGGTAGATCCTGAAAATAATGTTGTTTTGTTGAAGGGGTCGGTACCGGGAAAACCTGGTAGTATTATTATGATCAACAGAACAAGGGCAGCCAAACCTGCTGCAGCAGCAAAGGATAAAAAATGACACAACTACCAATTTTTGATTTGGAGGGGAATGATTTAGGACAATTTGATGGTCCAGATGATGTTTTTGGTCGCAAGCCAAATGAATCTTTGGTTCATTCTTGTTTAGTCTGGTACTTAGCTTCCAAGAGACGGGGTACTCATAGTACAAAAACCAGGGCGGAAGTCAGTGGTGGCGGCAGAAAACCTTGGAAACAAAAAGGGACTGGTCGGGCTAGAGCAGGCAGTATTCGTTCTCCTCTGTGGAGAACAGGTGGAGTAATTTTTGGACCAAAACCAAGAAGTTATACCTATGCTTTCCCTAAGAAGATGAGAAAATCGGCCTTAAAATCCGCTCTTTCTGATAAAGTTCAAAATGGCAAATTCAAAATAGTTGCCGATCTCACACTTACTGCAGCTAAGACAAAAACTGCTTTAGCTATCTTAAAAAAATTGGGTGTGGCCGGTAAAAGTTTGATTATTTTAGAAGATAAAAACGAGCTTTTCATGAAAGCGGCCAGAAATATTCCCGGCGTAAAATTAATTTATATCAACGACTTAAACATTTTTGATTTAATCTATTCAGACTGGTTAGTTGTGGAAAAAAGTGTGCTAGCCAAGTTGCAGGAGGCTTTAAACTAATGCAGCCAGAACAAATTATTATTGCACCGGTGATTACCGAAAAAGCGGTCGGTTCAAGAACAGAATCACGCTATGTCTTTTTTGTTAATCCGAAGGCCACCAAGGTTGATGTTGCTCAGGCAATAGAGAAAATTTATAAGGTTAAGGTTACAGCAGTAAACACTTGCAGCGTTCGTGCTAAAAGGAAAGTTGTCGGGCAGTCAATTGGCCGAACTTCAGCCAAGAAAAAGGCCTATGTTTCGCTTGCAGCTGGCCAGAAAATAGAGGAGATTGAGGCATAATGGGACTAAAAAAGAAAAATCCAGTTACCGCTGGTCAAAGATTCCAAATTGCAGATGATTTTGCCGATATTACCAAAAAGAAACCGGAGCGATCGCTATTGGTTCCCTTGCAAAGAAGTTATGGTCGTGACAACAAGGGCAGGATTTCGAGCCGGCATCGTGGTGGCGGCAACAAACGTAAATATCGGCTAATCGATTTTAAACGTAATAAAGATCTCTCAGCAACTGTTTTGGGTGTAGAGTATGATCCTAATCGCAATGCCAGGATTGCTCTTTTGGAGTATACCGATAAAGAAAAGAGATATATTTTGGCTCCTTTAGGAATCAAGGTTGGAGAAAAAATCGACTCAGGCCCAGAGGCTGATATTAAACCGGGTAATGCGCTACCTCTTTCGTCGATTCCAGTTGGTACAGTAATTCATAACATTGAATTAGAGCCAGGCTTTGGTGGACAGCTTGTGCGTGCAGCTGGAGCTGGAGCCATGTTGGTAGCCAAAGAAGGTAAATATGGGATAGTCCGCTTGCCTTCTGGTGAGCAGCGTATGATCCACCTCTTGTGCCGGGCAACTGTGGGCCAAATAGGCAACTTAGATTCTAAAAATATTGTTCTTGGAAAAGCTGGCAGAATGCGTCATCGTGGCTGGCGACCAAAGAATCGGGGAGCTTCAATGAATCCTTGTGATCATCCGCATGGTGGTGGCGAAGGTCGGGCAGGAATTGGCCGTGAAGGGCCGTTGTCTCCTTGGGGCAAGAAAACTCTTGGTTTGAAAACTAGAAAACCAAGAAAACGTGGTGACTCTAAGATTTTAATAGCAAGGAGCTAGGAGGTAGTAATGGGACGTTCAAGACATAAAGGACCATATATTGACGAGAAATTGTTGAAGAAGATTCAGAAGATGGAAGCTTCCGGTGCAAAAACGATTATAAAAACCTGGGCCCGGAGTTCGACGGTTATTCCGGATATGATTGGTTATACTTTTGCTGTTCATAACGGTAAAAAACATATCCCAATTTATATTACCGAAAATATGGTGGGACATAAATTGGGCGAATTTTCCCACACTCGTAATTTCCGGGGGCATAGTGCTCCCGCTGATAAATCGGCGACACTAACATGACAAAAATAAAAGCGCAAGCAAAAAATATTAGAATCGGACCACGTAAATTGGCGCGGGTATTGGATAGTATTAGGGGGATGTCTGCCCAGAAGGCTATGGAGGTTTTAACCTTTATGCCACAAAAGGGCGCTGACATTCTTTTAAAAGTTATCAAGTCGGCAGTTGCTAATGCTAAGAATAATTATAAGTTGCCGGAAGCCGGCTTATTTATTGCCGAGGCTTTTGTTACTAAGGCTGTTACTATGAAACGCTGGCGGGCTCGGGCCCGTGGTCGCGTTGGCCCTATTTTAAAAAGAAACAGTCATTTAACTGTCTGGATTGCTGCGCCAGAAGTTACAGCTAAGGAGGAATCTTAATGGGACAGAAGTGTCACCCAAAGGGTCTGCGGATAGGAATAATTGAAAACTGGGAAAGTTTTTGGTATGCCGATAGGGGTGAATATGCCAAAATGCTGGCAGAAGACCTTGACCTGCGCAAATATTTAAAAGACAGTTTATTTCGGGCTGGAATTTCCAGAATTTTCATCGGTCGAAAAGCCAATCAAATTTCTGTTGATCTTCACACCGCTAAGCCTGGACTGATCATTGGTAAGGGCGGCAAAGAGATTAACGCCATTAGAGAAAAATTAATGAAAAGAACGGGCAAGCAGATCCAGATGAATGTCCATGAAGAGTCTCGGCCTGAATCTTGTGCGATTTTAGTGGCAGAGTATGTTGCTTCTCAGTTGGAAAGGCGTATTTCTTATCGCCGGGCCATGAAGCAGGCTGTTTCCAAGGCTCTGCGGTCTGGTGGTAAAGGGGTCAAAATAATGTGTGCGGGCAGGTTGGGCGGTTCAGAAATTGCTCGCTGTGAATGGTATCGTAATGGTCGGGTTCCCTTGCAGACTTTACGGGCAAAAATTGATTATGGTTTCACTGAAGCCATGACCCTTTATGGCAAGATCGGGGTTAAAGTTTGGATTTATAAAGGTGACGTGTTGAAAGAAAAGGCTAAGGCGAATGTTGAAAATCAAGGCAGTATTGAAAGCACAGGAGTTTCTGACGCTAAAGAATCTCTGGTCAATAATCCCACAAACGATAATGCCGAACATGGCCTAGGGATAAATAAAGAAAAGGAAGCGGCTTAAATGGGTCTAGTACCAAAAAAAACTAAATTTCGCAAGCATCAGAGAAGAAGACTTCGTGGTAAGGCGACAAGGGGAGCAACAGTCAGCTTTGGTGAATTTGGTCTCCAGGCGTTAGAGTCGGCTTATCTAACCACCAATCAAATCGAAGCGGCCAGAAAGGCTTTAACTCACTATTTGAAAAGGGGTGGTAAGGTCTGGATCCGGCCATTAGCCGATAAAATTATTACTGCCCGAGCCGCTGAAACGCGGATGGGTGGAGGCAAGGGAGCCCCAGTTGCTTTTGTTGCTCCGGTTAAAAGGGGACACATTATTATTGAGATTGCTGGTGTTAATAAGGAAGATGCGAAGGTTGCTATGCGTCTGGCAGATAGTAAATTACCAATTGCAACCAGATTTGTGGAGAAAATATGAAAACTCAAGAACTAAGAGAACTAAACGTTGAAGAATTGAAGAAAAAGGCTGCAGATTTAAGGCGGGAGCTTTTAAATGCTCGAGTAGCCAAGGCCAATCAACAGCTTAAAAACCCCTTAAAATTAAGGGCGTTGCGACGTGACATTGCGCGGGTATTAACAGTAATCAGGGAGAGTGAAAATGCGAAAAACTAAGCAAGGAGTTGTAGTTAGCAATAAGATGGAGAAGACGGTGGTTGTGCTTGTTGAACGCAAATTTCCACATCCATTTTATGGCAAGATTGTTTCTGCGAAGACCAAGTTTAAGGCTCATGATGAAAAGAATGAGTGCCAGATTGGTGATGTGGTCGAAATTAGTGAAACCCGTCCCATCTCTCGGGATAAACGTTGGCGGATAACTAAGATTATGGGCAAGACAGTGATTAAAAAACAGCACTTACCCAAAACGACCAAAAAGGAGGAGTCCGGTGATTCAGCCACAAAGTAAGCTTAAGGTTGCCGATAATAGTGGCGCCAGGGAAGTAATGTGTATTCGTGTGCTGGGTGGGTCTAACCGTCGCTATGCTGAGATTGGTGACATTATTGTTGCTGTTGTTAAGGATGCAATACCTAATATGACAGTCAAAAGAAGTCAGGTTGTTCATGCTGTTGTAGTTCGCACGGTTAAATCGATTTCCCGACCGGATGGTTCTTATGTGACTTTTGACGACAATGCTGTGGTAATTATAACTCCAGAAAAAAATCCCATTGGCACCCGGGTTTTTGGTCCGGTGGCCAGGGAATTGCGTGATAAGGATTTTATGAAAATTATTTCTTTGGCAGTTGAGGTTCTTTAAATGAAAATAAAAAAAGGTGATACAGTTATCGTTTTGTCCGGGAAAGATAAGGGTAAGAAGGGCAAGGTTCTAGAAGCTAGACCCCAAGATCAAGAAGTTATAGTTGAAAGGGTTAATGTGGTTAAAAGACACATGAAGGCAACGCGTGAATTTCAAGGCGGCATTATCGAGAAAACAAGGCCTATCAAGGTTTCTAAAGTAATGTTGGTCTGTCCTAAGTGCAATGAGCCGAGCCGCACTAAAACAAAAGAGGTCGAAAATAAAAAGGTCAGAGCCTGCGTAAAATGTAATGAGGTAGTAGATAAGGTATGAGCACACTAGAGAAAGATTTTAAAAATAAGGTTGCTGAAGAGTTAATGAAGACAGGAGAATTTAAAAACCCTTTTCGGGTGCCGCACTTGATTAAGATTGTTATTAATCGTGGTGTTGGTGAAACCAGAGAAAACAGTAAGGCGATTGATGTTTCTGCCAAGGAATTAGCTGAAATCACTGGCCAACAACCTTTGATTATAAAGGCAAAAAAAGCTATTGCTGCTTTTAAGTTGCGTAAAGATCTGCCGATTGGCCTTAAAGTAACTTTGCGTGGACGTAGAATGTATGGCTTTTTACTTAAGTTTGTCAATGTTTGTTTGCCAAAAATTCGTGACTTTAGAGGGGTTAGTACCAAATCTTTTGATGGCCGAGGCAACTACAATATGGGGATTCGTGAACAGCTAATTTTTCCGGAAGTTGATTATGAAAAGATTGACAGAGTTAGGGGCATGGATATAACTTTTGTAACTTCAGCCCGGAATGACAAAGAGGCCCGCCAGCTTTTGCAAGCTTTCGGGGTGCCTTTCAGAAAGGACGGCTAATTATGGCAAAAAAATGTTGGATAGAAAAGTGGAAGAGTGAGCCAAAATACTCGACCCGGAAGAAAAATCGCTGTTTTCTCTGTGGCCGGAGCCGATCTTTCATCCGCAAGTTTGGGATCTGCCGTCTTTGTTTTAGAAAACTAGCGCACAACGGGCAATTGCCTGGTGTGACAAAGTCAAGTTGGTAAGGAGGAAACCATGACTGATCCGATTGCTGATATGCTGAGTAGAATAAAAAATGGTCTTAATACCAGGGCTGAGATCGTGGATGTGCCGCATTCAAATATTAAGGAAAAGCTGGCTCAAATTATCAAGTCCGAAGGTTATCTTGCTAAAGCAGAGACTTTAAGCAAAATGGGCAAAAAGTATCTTCGCTTAAGGCTAAAATATGGAGCAGCTAAACAGAGTGTAATTGAAAATCTTAAGCGGGTCAGCAAACCTGGGCGAAGAGTTTATTGTGATGTTAAGTCGATCCCTCGAGTGCAAGGTGGCTTTGGTGTTGTAATCATTTCCACCTCTCGCGGAATTATGACTGGAGCGTCAGCTCGCAGTCAAAAATTAGGCGGAGAAATTCTCTGCTATGTATGGTGAACAATCATGGGTAAAATAGGTAAAAGAATCTTACAAATACCACAGGGTGTTGAGGTCAAAGTTGCTGATGGGAAGGTCATTGTTAAGGGACCGAAGGGGACTTTAGAACAAAAATATTTGCCCCAAATTAAAGTTGAGGTTAAAGATAAAACAGTTGTAACCCTGATCTTGTCCGGTGATCCTAAGGCCAATGCTTTGCAAGGGCTTTATAATAGTTTAATAAGCTCGATGATTGAAGGTGTTACCAAGGGTTTTGAGAAAAAGCTTGAGATGGTGGGGGTTGGTTACCGTGTGGCTAAACAAGGCAGCGGCTTGCAACTCCAAATTGGTTTTTCTCATCCAGTTGACTTTGCCGCACCGCCTGGAATTGTCTTTGACACAGAGGGAACCAACAAGATCATTATTAAAGGTATGGATAAGCAGTTGGTTGGTGAAATGGCAGCCGAAATTAGAATGACCAGAAAACCGGAGCCTTATAAAGGCAAGGGTATTCGTTATGTTGGGGAAATTGTCAGGAAGAAGGCTGGTAAGGCGGCAAAAGCAGCTGGAGGAGCGTAAAAATCATGGCTAAGAAAAACAGAAAAAGGAAAGTTTCTGGCACTAAAGAGCGACCCAGGTTGTGTGTTTTTCGCAGTCTTAAAAACATTCATGCCCAAGTTATCGATGATGTTGAGGGCAAAACATTGGTGTCTGTTTCTTCTTTGAAATTAGATCGGGGTGGCAATATTCAGGCAGCAAAAGAGGTCGGGGTAATTGTGGCAGAAAAATTAAAGGCTGCTAAAATAGAAAAAATTGTTTTTGACCGTGGTTCTGCTCTTTATCATGGCAGGGTCAAGGCTTTGGCAGAGGCTGTCCGAGAAGGAGGAATTAAGTTTTGAGCGAAGAAAGAGATAGAAATTCTGAATTAAAAGAAAAAGTTGTCCAGATTCGTCGAGTTACCAAAGTAGTTAAGGGTGGGAAAAAGATGGGTTTTAGGGCAGTTGTTGTTGTTGGTGACTTGGCTGGTTCTGTTGGTTTGGGTATTGGCAAAGCTATTGAGGTTGCTTCTGCTATTCGTAAAGGGGTTGAAGCTGGCAAGCGACAACAGGTTTCTATTACCCAAGTTGGCGGGACTATTCCTCATGATGTTATTGGTCGATTTGGGGCTAGTAAAGTGGTCTTACGACCGGCTCCACTAGGAACAGGGGTAATCGCTGGTGGTGCTGTTAGAACGATCCTTGAGTTGTGTGGTTTAAAAAATGTGGTGGCAAAATCAATTGGTTCTAATAATGCTATCAACGTAGCGCGGGCTACACTTAATGGCTTGGTGGCTCTCAAAGATTTAGAGGAACAGAAGATCTTAAGGGGAAAGGATATAAAAGTTAAATATGTTGGCATTAAAGAATCCTAAACCAAAAAAAGGTTCTACAAAAAATAAGAAAAGGGTTGGCCGAGGCACTAGTTCTGGAATGGGCAAAACTTGTGGCAGGGGACATAAGGGACAAAAAAGTCGCAGCGGCGGTACCAAAGGGATTCGTTTTGAAGGCGGGCAAACCCCGCTGTACAGACGATTACCAAAAAGGGGCTTTAGTAACTCTCTTTTTAGTTTAAAGTACACAGCAGTTAATGTTAAAGACCTTAATGCTTATGATAGTGAAGTTAATAAGGACACCCTAAAAGTTTGTGGTACTTTGAAAATCTTAGGGGACGGAGAAATTAAAAAAGCTTTAACGGTTACAGCCGATAAGTTTAGTAAGTCAGCTAAGGAAAAGATTGAGAAAGCTGGCGGAAAATGTATTTGTATTTTACAGCCTGAGAATAAGATGCTCAGATCCAAAAAAAAGAAGGAGACTGGAAACCGCGACGCTCGCCTTGCCTGACGCAAGTTGAGGTAGGCTTAGTCGCTGCTTTCTATGCTTTAAATGTTTAACACAATTTCCGGTATTTTTAATATTGCTGATCTAAGGAAAAAGATAGTTTTTACTTTGGGAATGATTATCCTTTTTCGCTTGGGCGCCTATATTCCAGTAGCGGGGATTGATGCCGCTCGCTTAGCGACATTGTTTGGCAAAGGTAATATTTTGGGTTTTCTTGATTTGTTTACCGGTGGAGCCTTGATGCGCTTCTCAATTTTTGCGCTGGGGATTGTTCCTTACATTAATGCTTCCATCATTATCCAGTTGCTGACTGTGGTGATTCCTCATTTGGAGGAATTATCAAAAGAAGGGGACGCAGGTCGCAAGCAAATTGCCAGTTATACACGTTATTTAACTGTGGCAATTGCCGGTTTCCAGGCCTTAGGCATGTCTTTCTGGTTAAAAGGGGCAATGCTAGATGGCTATAGTTTTATCTTTTTCTTGGCCGGAACAATAGTTGCTTTAACTGCTGGCAGTACCTTGATAATGTGGTTTTCTGAACTTATTACGGAAAATGGTATCGGTAATGGGGCCTCACTTTTAATCTTTGCCGGTATTGTGGCTCGTATTCCTGCTTATGTTGCCCAAACGGTTACATTGGTTAGAGGAGGCGCTTCTATTGTTGGGGTGATCATTTTGCTGGCTTCATTCTTGTTGATGATAATGGCTATTGTTATTGTGCAGGAGGGGCAGCGTCGTATTCAGGTACAATATGCCAAACGCATTGTGGGTAGAAAAATGTATGGTGGTCAAACCACCTATATTCCTTTGCGCATTAACCAGGGCGGAGTTATTCCGATCATCTTTGCTTCATCCGTGTTGCTTTTCCCGGCTACAATTGCTCAGTTTATTCAGCATCCCTTGATGCAAAAAATGGCCGGTTTAATTTCTCCTTCAGGTTTACTTTATATGCCTTTTTTCTTTTTCTTGATCTTTTTCTTTACTTATTTTTATACGGCCATAACCTTTAATCCTACAGAGCTAGCGGAAAATATCAAGAAATATGGTGGTTTTATTAGTGGGATCAGACCAGGAAAACCAACAGCAACCTATTTGGAATATGTTATTACCCGCTTAACTCTGGTTGGGGCTTTGTTCCTGGCTATGGTGGCTATTGTGCCTACTATCGTAGAGGGGGTTACACACATAACCTCGTTTCAAGGTTTGGGGTCAACGGCTTTGTTAATTGTGGTTGGCGTGGCCATGGATTTGGTTAGACAAATCGAGACCCACTTGGTAACCAGACAATATGAAGGACTTTTAGCATGAGGAGTAATGTTTTTGTTTTTTTGGGACCACCAGGGTCAGGTAAAGGGACTCAAGCTGAACGTTTATGCAGCAAGATGAATTTACCGCATATTTCTTTAGGTGATATTTTACGTAAAGAAGTGCGCGAAGAATCTGAGATTGGCAAACAAATTAAAGACATTTTAAGTGCCGGAAATTTGGTGCCAGATGAAATAACCATTGGACTAACTAAGGTTAGGGTTGTGATGGAAGACTGTAGGGCTGGGTTTGTCCTGGACGGTTTTCCTCGTTCAGCGCCACAGGCCGAGGCTTTTGATGAAATGCCTGTAGTCCTTGATAAAGTGATTTATTTTGATTTAACCGAAGAAGAAGTTGTGAAAAGACTTTCTGGCCGTAGAAGCTGTAAAAGTTGCGGGGCTGTTTATCACGTGGCTTTTAAGGCTCCTAAGGCAGCAGGGATCTGTGATCGTTGTGGAGCAGAGCTTTATCAGCGTTCTGATGATGTTGAGGCGGCGATTAAGAATAGGTTTAACGTTTATGGTCAGCAAACTATGCCGTTGATTAATCATTATGAGCAACTTAATAAGTTGGTTAGAATTGATGCCAATGGCTCAATGGATGAGGTATTTACGCGACTTGAAGCAGTAGTTAATGGCCAATGAGTCAAATATTGATTAAATCTCTTGATGAGATTGAAAAGGTAAAAAAAGCCTGCAGAATTGTAGCTAAAGTATTAGCTGCAGTTGGCAAGAAAGTCAAAGCGGGCATTTCTACCGAGGACCTTGATAAAATTGCCGATGAGTTAATCAGAAAACAGGGGGCGGAGCCGGTTTTTATTGGTTATCGTGGCTATCGGCATGCAACTTGTATTTCGGTTAACGAAGAAATTGTCCATGGCATCCCTGGGAAGAAGATTTTACAAGAAGGGGATATTGTTAGCCTAGATGTTGGCGCCAAGATTGGTGGCTACTGTGGTGACACGGCAGCGACCTTTCCGGTAGGCAAGATCTCCAGAAAAGCTGCTCGATTGGTGCGCTTTTGCAAGTCCGCTTTACAAGCGGGGATCAGGCAGGCTAGGGCTGGGAATCATTTAGGGGATATTTCTGCTGCAGTAAAAAATGTGGCTGATCAGGCAGGTTATTCGGTAGTGCGAGAACTTTACGGTCATGGAATTGGTAAAGATTTGCATGAGGAACCCCTAATTCCTAATTTTGGTAATCCTGGTGAGGGCCCAAAATTAAGAGCTGGGATGGTTTTGGCGATTGAGCCGATGTTAAATATTGGCGGCTGGAAAATAAGAACGCTCTCGGATGGTTGGACGGTTGTAACTGCCGATCAAAGTCTGTCCAGTCATTTTGAGCATACGATTTTGATTACAGAAAAAGGACCGGAGATTCTGACCTTAAGAGGAAATGAATGATAAAACAGCAAGATGTTATTGAGTTAGAAGGGGAGATTACTGAGGCTTTGCCTAACGCGCTTTTTCGGGTGCGCTTAGAAACAGGGCAGCTAATTCTTGCCCATGTGTCTGGAAAAATTAGAAAGCATTTTATCCGTATTCTGCCGGGTGATAAGGTTAAAGTTGAGCTTTCGCCTTATGATTTAACCCGCGGTCGGATAACTTTTAGGATGAAATAATCCGCCTGCGTCCGCCTACGGCGGACTTCGGTGGACAGGGGGAGATAGATGAAAGTAAGAACGTCAGTTAAGAGAATTTGTGAAAAATGTAAAGTAGTTAGAAGACACGGTCGAGTTTATGTTATTTGTGAGAACCCAAAGCACAAGCAAAGACAAGGTTAAGAGGAGGTAGTAATGGTTAGACTTGTAGGAGTTGATTTGCCGAATAATAAAAATCTTGAGGTTGCCCTGACCTATATTTTTGGTATTGGGCCGAGTTTAAGTAAGAAAATACTTAATTTAGCTGGAGTTGACCTTAGGGCTAAGGTTAAAGACTTAACAGATAATCAGGTTGTGGCACTTCGTGATGCGATCAAAGAAGTTACTTTAGTTGAAGGAGATTTGAGAAGGGAAATCAACCTTGATATTAAACGCTTAATTGAAACAGGTTGTTATCGTGGTTCTCGGCACCGAAAAGGTTTGCCGGTTCGTGGTCAACGCACTAAAACCAATGGTCGTACCAGGAAAGGGAAGAGAAAGACTGTTGGTATGGGTAAGCAGAAAGAAGTAAAAGGAGGCACAGATTAATTAATATGGCTGAAGAAAATCAAAAACCAAAAGTAAAACCAAAAAAGAAAAAGGACAGGAAGATCCCTTCTGTGGGAATTGCACACATAAAGGCAACCTTTAATAATACAATTATTTCTATTACTGATGGTAGTGGGGGTGTTGTGGCCTGGTCTTCTGCTGGGGGGGTTGGCTTTAAAGGAACGAAAAAGGGGACTCCCTTTGCTGCTTCTTCTGCAGCTGAAACTGCGGCTAGAAAAGCTTTAGAATTGGGAGTTCGAATGGTTAATGTCTATGTCAAGGGACCTGGCGCTGGCAGAGAAACAGCTATTCGTGCCCTGCAATCCGCCGGTCTAGAAATTAACTCTATCAAGGATGTTACACCCATACCACATAATGGTTGTCGTCCACCAAAAAGGAGAAGGGTCTAATGGGGCGACATACTACAGCAACCTGCAAGCTTTGTCGCAGGGAAAATGAAAAATTATTTCTCAAAGGGGAAAAATGTTCCACGGAGAAATGCCCCTTTACCAGGCGTTCTTATGCTCCTGGTCAGCATGGCAAAAGGCCGATTCGTCCTTCTGAATATGGTGTTCGTTTAAGGGAAAAACAAAAGGCTAGAAGGATCTATGGATTAACGGAAAGTCAATTTGAAAAATATTTTGATGAAGCTTCCAGTCGAAAGGGTGCCACGGGCGAAAAACTACTGGAATTTCTGGAAAGGCGTTTAGATAATGTTGTTTTTCGTTTGGGTTTTGTAACTTCAAGGCAAGCTGCCCGTCAGCTGGTTCATCATGGCGGAATAGTTGTTGATGATACTAGGGTTGATGTGCCGTCGTTTCGAGTTAAGACCAACCAGGTGATTAAAGTAGGAGCCAAGGGAGTTCAGCTGGTTAAAACCATGATGGAAAAATTGCCCGACCATACGCCACCGGTTTGGTTAACCCTGACCGGAGAACAAGAGGGTAAGGTCTTGGCCATGCCGAAGCGTGAAGATATCGATACAGTCTTAGAGGATCATTATATCGTTGAGTACTATTCTAGATAAGGAAATAAAGGAGGAGTTTACATGGTAAGTATCGGAGAAAAACCTTGGGTGAGGATTGTTGAATCAAGTGATACATATGGGCAATATGTGGTTGAGCCGCTTGATAGAGGCTATGGTTCAACTTTGGGAAATTCTTTAAGAAGGGTGTTGCTTTCTTCCCTTTATGGTGCGGCCATTACCGCTGTCAAAATTGAAGGGATCGATCACTCTTTTTCAACTATTCCTGGGGTAGTAGAAGATGTCCTGCAGATTATGCTTAATTTAAAAGAGGTAGTTATTCGTTCTCATTCCGAACAACCCAAAACGGTTAAACTGAAAGTTAAGGGCAAGGGTGAGGTTACTGCTGCCGATATTGAACACGATGCGGAAATTGAGATTGTTAATCCAGACCATAAAATCGCAACCCTGGATACTGCCGGGAAGCTCGAGATGGAAATAATTATTGAACGGGGAAAAGGTTATGTGCCTTCAGAGAGGAATAAAAAATCCACCTTGGCCGTCGGTTTTCTACCGACAGATTCAATTTTTACTCCTGTCCTTAAGGTCAATCTCGCAACTGAGGAAGTTCGAGTTGGTCAGGAAATTAATTATGACCGTTTAGTTCTTTCTGTTTGGACTAATGGTTCAGTTAATCCTGATGCAGCAGTCAAAGAAAGTGCTAATATTTTGGCTAAGCATGTTGAGCTTTTTGTCCATTTAGGTGAAAAAGTGGAGATTCTTGGCATTGGGCCGGAAAAGAAAGATGAGATTGGCGAAGGGATCTTAGAGATGAATGTTGAAGACTTAGAACTCTCGGCCCGATCTCTTAACTGTTTAAAGAATGCCGGTCTCAATACTGTTGGTGAGTTGATCGCTAATTCATTGTCCGATTTAATGAAATTTAAAAACTTTGGAGCCAAGTCTCTTGATGAAGTGCAGGAAAAGCTCACAGAATATAAATTGACTTTAAAAGGAGAGAGAGGGGCATGAGGCATCGCAAAGGCAATAAAAAATTAGGCAAGCCGGCAGATCAGCGAGTAGCAATGTTGAAGAGTATTGTGCGGTCTTTGTTTATTTATGGCAAGATAGAGGTTACTCTCTTGCGGGCCAAAGCGGCTAGAAAAATGGCCGATAAACTTATTACCGAGGTTAAGAAGAACACTCTTTTTGCCAGAAGAAAGGTTGAATCAGTCTTAGCCGAAAAAGCACTTGTGACCAAGATTTTTAAAACTTTTCCGGAACGTTTTGAAGGCAGATCGGGGGGGTTTACTCGGATGGTAAAGACCCGTATCCGTAAGGGTGATGCTGCCTCAATGGCGATGCTGGAATTGTTGTAAGGGGATAAGTTTATGAAAAAAAATAAAACTGTTTACGCAAAAAAAGAAACCATTAAAAGAGACTGGTTTATCGCCGATGCGGCGGGCCAGGTCTTGGGCAGATTAGCCGTTAAATTGGCCGCTCGTCTGCGAGGAAAACATAAGCCGATCTATTCTCCACATGTGGATTGTGGTGATTTTTTGGTCTTGATTAATGCCGATAAAATTAGAGTGACCGGAAAAAAATCAAAACAAAAGATTTATTTTACCCATTCCGGTTATCCGGGTGGGGCCAAGATGCTGAGCTTTGAAAAAATGATGGAAAAGGATCCGACTAAAGTTATTAGGCTGGCTGTTTCTGGTATGTTGCCAAAAAACCGTTTGGGCCGACAGATGATCAAGAAATTGAAGATTTATGTGGGCAGTGATCACCCGCATCAAGCCCAGAATCCGCAGAAATTTGAAGTCTGATTCCGCCTATGGCGAATAAACCGGGAGGATATAAATGATAGAGAAGAAGAAAAGCAAGGCAGTAAAAAAAACAACTGCTGTAAAAAAGAAAACAACTAAGGTTGTTAAGAAAGCGGCAGAACAAGAGCCGGTTGATAAACAAGCGGAAGAAACCGTCATAATTTCCTCGGAAGTAGAGGTAAGAAAGGCTCCGGTAGCTGCCGCTGCCAATGTACAGGCAACAACTCGTAAAAAGATTGTCAAACGTCGGAGTTCCGGAGTGCCGACTTATTATGGCACCGGCCGCCGTAAAGAAGCAACTGCGCGAGTCTTCCTGCAAGCAGGCAAAGGGCAAATTACTGTTAATGGTCGCGAATTTTCCGAATATTTTTGCAACAGGAAAGTTCTTGAATTTAAGGCCAGAAGACCTTTGGTTGTAACCAATAACCAAGAGCTTTTGGATGTTAACGCTGAAACTTATGGTGGCGGTGTACCCGGGCAAGCAGATGCTATATCTCTAGGTATTGCTCGAGCATTGTTAAAACTTGATCCGTCTCTAAGGATTAAATTGAAGAGAGAAGGACTGCTCAAGCGTGATCCACGCATGAAAGAGCGCAAAAAATACGGGCTCAAAGGCGCTCGACGTGCTTTCCAATATACCAAGCGTTAAGTTGGAGTTACCTATATGAAAAGACTTATTGTTTTATTTTTGATAATTATTTTTACTGCTAATGTTTGTATTGCTGCAGCTAAAACAGAGGCTAGTTTAGGTGTTGGGCTTTTTG
Organism: candidate division WOR-1 bacterium RIFOXYB2_FULL_42_35; assembly: GCA_001771545.1. Classification (GTDB taxonomy): domain Bacteria; phylum Margulisbacteria; class WOR-1; order O2-12-FULL-45-9; family O2-12-FULL-45-9; genus XYD2-FULL-41-8. The sequence goes on from MEUC01000023.1 coordinate 36,725, forward strand.
GTGGTGGTGGTGGGTTAAAAACAATCTTAACCAAAAGAATTTCTCCTTTGTTAACCTTGGGAGTTGATCTGACTTATGGTCTTGGCGGCTCAAGTCAGTCTTATTCCCTGTCTGGAATAGAGGTTTTTGCTCGTCGTGATATTAATGCAAAAGTATATTTTGCCGCAACTATTAGCCAGATAAGTTATTCCGAATCAGTTGAGCTGCAAGTTCTTAATAAAACGGTTCGCAAGGGTGGGTGTTTTGGCGGAGGAATTGCTGTTGGAATTAGGCCGTACCTTTCTAGCCCTTTAGTTTTGGAATTGGGTTACCACACTACTTTAGGCATTAGTTTGACCGGCCAATTTAAAGTTTTTGAGCTTTAAGAATTCACAATCGAAATTATATTGCTAAATGGGATGGGAGTTCTTGGTCAGCTTTTGGGGGAGGGGTTGTGGGGATCGTTCGAGCCCTGTATCTTAATGAGAATAATAATCTCTATGTTGCAGGAGAGCTTTCTTCAGCAGGAGGCAGTGCCGTTGTAAAAGTGGTTAAATGGGGTAAAAAATAAAAAATTAGGAGGTTTACTGGGTATGATAAAAAGATTAATGGTTGTAATGATGGTTGTTTTGGTGGCAGGATTATTTGTGGTTGGTTGCGGATCATCGAGCCCAAGCGGCAGCACAGCATCCTGGACAGTTCAAACTAGCCGGAGTACCGCACAATTAAATGAAGTCTTTTTTTATGACAGCTCTAACGGTTGGATAGCCGCTAATGGTAATTTAATTCTTAAGACCACTAACGAAGGAACAACTTGGACTACTTATGAGGTTGCAGCTAGTAATCCTTACGATGAAAGAGCAATCTATTTTCTTAGCAGTATGGAAGGGTATATCGCTGGTGGTGCTGGTCGGATTTATAAAACCAGCAATGGCGGCCCAAATTGGACTAATGATGCTGCCGGCTCACCATCCGATATCTTTTATGGTCTTGTCTTCGCTAATTCAACCAATGGTTGTGCGGTTGGTAACGATGGTATTTATGTTTATGGTGGTTCAAGCTGGGCAGTGGTTTCTAGTGTGAGTATTTCTGAAATATTATATGGTGTAACTTACAATACTTCTTCTACTCGATATTATATTGTGGGTGCTGATGGCAAAATAATGTATTCTAATGCTGGTCCTGATACCGCAACCTGGACAGATCAAACCAGCCCAACATCAGAAGCTTTGAAAGACATAACCTTTCCTACGACAACTACTGGTTGGATAGTTGGGGATAATGGTTTGATCTTAAAGACAGTTAATTCTGGAACAACTTGGAGTACTGTAACAAGCGGAGTTTCCGTTAACCTAAGAGGAGTTTCTTTCTCTACTAGTTTGGAAGGTTGGGTGGTTGGAAATAGCGGTACAATTTTACATACTACTGATGGTGGTACGAATTGGAATGCTCAAACCAGTGGCACCAGCGAAGATTTAATTGATGTTTTTGCTCTGTCTGGCCAGTCAAAAGCTTGGGCAGTTGGCACAACTGGCACAATACTTAAATACGAGTAAGAGCTTTTTGTTAAAATTCGTGTTTCTTTATTGCCGCAATAATTTGTGTTATAATCTCTGTGATTATTAAAAGGAGTTTGCTATGACAGGATCAGCCGCAAAAAGTTCAAGACGACATTATGAGGATTTTCGTGATCCGGACAAAGTTGAAGAGGGTGGGGTGGTGAGAATTTCCGGAGCGTTTCTGCTGGATCATGAGGACGAGATTTTAAACCTTGTTAAGGAAGAAGGCAAACTTGCGGAAGCCAGGAATCCCAAGGCCAAGGTCAGTAGCATTACTAAAGCCGGGAATGGAATTGTGGTGGAAACTTCCAGCCATAACCTGGCGCTAAAGATCGGCAAGGCCCTGTCTCATGCTTACAAGGGTGAACACACCTATAAATTTCTTAAGGGCGAAAAGTTTGTTGAGGTTATTTGGCAGAGAGATTAATTTAATATAAAAGGAGAAAAGAGATGACAGACAAAAAGCCCCTCAAACAGTACTTGATGATTCCTGGTCCGACCCCAATTCCAACTGAGATTTTATCGGCGATGAGCCATGAAATGATTGGCCATCGTGGTCCGGTATTTTCTAAGATATTGGCAGAAGTTATTGAAGGCTTAAAATGGGCTTATCAAACTAAAAATGATGTAATGGTTTTTCCTTGCTCCGGTACCGGTGGTATGGAAACAGCTGTAGTTAATACGTTATCGGCAGGGGATAAGGCTTTATTTGTAAACATTGGTAACTTTGGTGACCGCTGGATCAAAATTGCCAAGACTTATGGGGTTGATGCCATTGATTTAAAGGTTGAACGGGGGACAGCTTGTGATCCTAAGGTTTTAGCCGCTGAATTAGCCAAGGATTCTAACAAAGAAATCAAGGCTGTCTTTATGCAGCAAAATGAAACTTCAACCGGGGTTATTAATGATGTTAAGGCCTTAGCTGCTGTAGTGAGAAAGTCTCACCCGGATGTTTTAATTTTGGTTGATGCTGTTTCCGGTCTTTTAACCGCTGATTTAAAGTCTGATGACTGGGATCTAGACGTAGTTGTTTCCGGTTCACAAAAGGCTTTCATGGTTCCTCCGGGGATTGCGGCGGTTTCTATGTCTAAACGAGCTTGGAAGGCTTATGAATCATCAACCTTGCCCAAACACTATTGGGATATTAAAGTTCAGAAAAAATTTGCCGACAAGGGGCAAACATACACCACTCCGCCCGAATCAATTATTTTTGGTATGCATAAGGCTGTCGAAATGTTGAAAAAAGAGGGCTTGGAAAACATTTTTGAACGGCATGCCGAGAATAAGAAAATTGTTCGTGCCGGTTTAAAGGGAGTTGGTTGTAAGTTGTTGGCCGATGATGTTTGTAGTTCACCAGCTGTAACTGCGATCTTCCCACCAGACGGCGTTGATGCAGAAAAGGTTCGCTCGGAAATGCGTAACCGTTTTGGTGTTGAGTTAGCACCTGGGCAAGGGGATCTTAAGGGTAAAATTTTCCGTATTGGTCATTTGGGTTATGTTGATAAACTGGAACTAGTTGCCACCATTGGTGCACTAGAGCTGCTCTTCTCTCAAATGGGGGCACCGGTTGAAATTGGCAAGGGGACTAAGGCGGCCTTGGAGCAGATTAAGTAAATAGCCTCTAACTTGCCTGCCGTAGGCAGGTTACCCGAACTCGTTAATTGAGTGGTTGAAGGTTTTTTCCTGTGGTTGTTTAGACTATCCTCTTCACCGCAGATCACTAATATTAATAATGCCTAGTATATATTCAAGATGGGCGAGTAAATTTCAGTTTTTATTGCTATTCATCTAACATTGCTTGCTCGAATAATTCAGCAAATTTTGTTGGGGAATCAGTAAAACTAAAGTCTCTCGATTGGTTCTTACTTTGGTCAGTGATAGTAAGTTTTACGCCATTAGGATCATTATCGTCTTTATTAACTTCGAGACTGAATCTTGCCCCTGCAAATCGTAGGGTTGCGGTTATTCTTTGTTTGGACCAATTAAATATTGCTCTGGCTAAATATGAAAAAATTAATTTATCTATAGCGAGTGATCCAGTGCCATTGGTTGATGCATTGCCCGAGTTAAGGATTAATGCATTGTGGAGCAGAATATAAGGAGACCCTACTCTCCTTTTTTCTAAGCCAGTAAGTATGTTTTCTAATGTTTGTAAATTGTCCAAGGTTATATGAGGATTTTCGTCATTCCAAATAGCCTCAATGATTTCGTCCCTTTCTGGAAAACTTAATTCAAGGACCATTGCCACATCAGCAACCTTTATTAGGAGTCTTGCTATTTCTCCTGCTAGCGTAGGGGTTTTTTCAATGTTCAGAGATAAAATTGTAGTGCTGGTATTGTAATTTAAGGTTTTTTTATCCATGGAAACAGAGACCACCCCTCCCAGGGTTCTAAATATAGCTGCAGCAGGTGCCCCTGCTGAACTATTATGGAAGAGGCCTTGTCCTTCTTCTAGCTGCAGGACATTTCCATCTATGCCAAATAACATGTCTACTCCTGTCTCAGCTGTTGGTTGATGGGGGGTGGTTGGTGGGGAACAATGTGGTAGTGATCCTGCTCCTGGAGAAGTATATTTTAAGGCAGATGAAGAAGTTGAAGAAGTTCTCTCTCCTGGTCTTGGTTTGATTAGTGTTCTTGGTGTATTTGTTCTATTTCTAACTGCTGGAAATCTTGTACCTGATGATGGCATTTTTTTCTCCTTGTCTATATAAGTCTCTCAAATACTACTCGTTACTTTTTGGCAAAAATTTCAATATTTTAAAAAAAAGACTGCCGGACTACCCGACTGCATGACCACCTGACAGCAGATCGCTAATGTTTTAAGCTAAGCTTCTTGTTCTGCTGCAGCTAACTGTACTTCGTAGGCTTGGATAATAGCCTTTGAAGCCTGTGGATCATGTCGATCTAAGAGAACGTGAGTTCTTTTTTCTCCTTGAAGTCTGACGACTCTAAATACTTTTTCTTTGCCTTCAATAGTTATTGGGACACTATCAAGGATTGTTAGGGAATTGCCATTTTTGCCGGCATCGACAATTACTTTTTTGATTTCTGCGATGGGCCATTTCATTACTCTGGCCAAACCTATAAATTTAATATGTTGTAAAATGTCTGACTGTGAGTTTGCTCTTTGGGCTGTTAGAAGAAGTCCAAGAAGCCCTTGAACATGTTCTTGCTTCGCTTTTTTTGTGGCGGCAGGATCAAGTTCTTTTTCCTCCTCGGCTTTATAGAATATTCCTCCTCCTCCGTCATTTTGAAAAACACGAATAGCCTCCAAGTCTTTGACAGCTACCCCTAATATTTCCACTATTCTTTCTTGTCCATCATGAGCTTCTGTTAACGCAACAAGTTTCTCTCTCATAACAGAAATGTTTTTTACTGGAATTCCCATGTCTTCAAGATGTTTTACCATTTGTTCTTCTAAACTAGCTGGTTCAGCTGCTTTTGGAGCCGGTGCTTCTGCTACCGGAGCTGTTACTGGTGGCTCGGGAGCAGGAACAGGAACAGGAACAGCAACCGGTTCTTCCCTGCGCGTAGAGTGCCACTTTCTTGGTAATCTAAAAAGGGGAGCTCCTTCAGCCAGTATAGTTGCTAAAGTTGTGGCTCTTGGGACTCTATTGTTAGGAACAGCCACAATCTCAACTTTAAAATCAGCTTGGACTGATCTTGGAGCAAAAAAAGCTAACCTGCCTCGAGGCTCTTCTATCCTGAGGGCTGTAAATAAATATCTTCTAATCATTTCTTCACATTTTTCTGGAGAGTTTTTTTCTAATGATAATAATGATGATAAATAACTATTTATTGTTGTGATATTTTCATCTGCTTCCTCGTTTGAAAAATGTAAACAAGCATTTCTTAGGGCATCTTTAATTTCTCCACTTAATTTTAATTTAACCATTAACTCTTCATTTAGAGTTAATTCTTTGTCGTTTGGTTCGGCTGGAGGACAAGGTTCTGGGGCAGCTTGTGCGGCAGTGGGCCTTGCAGGTGCTATTTGACGAGAGCGAAAATCTAAAACAGCTTTACTGACAGCAATTTTTAGTCTATTAACACAGTCAACATCACCTATTAATTGATAGAGAGTTGCTAATATTTTATCCATCTCTTGATCTGGTAGTCTTGCTAAGATTTCAGCTGCTTTTTTTGTCTGCCCAGTTCGAATCATTTGAAGTAATTGTTCTCTTTGAGTGGACTGACCATATGTCTTTGGTGTAGGAGCAAGAGGTCTTGTCCTTGGGCTTGAAGGGTTTACACGAGTTGAATCCATTTTTTATTTCCTCCTTGTTTGTTTATCTGGCAGACTTTTACATCATATATATATCGATATTATTGAGGCTCGATTTCAGGTTTGGGGAAAATAGTTGAAAAATATTTTCCCTGTCTTCTTTGTCAGGAAAGGGAGTGCTGACATGTTATAATGTCACACTCGGGTCGGGTGTATATCCCTCGCCTTTAGGCGAAGACTTTAGTATGCTGTGAAGCATGAAAAATTACCGAACAGGGACGCATACGATTCACGACATAAAAATGCACTTTGTTTGGATCACGAAATACAGGAAAGTAATTCTGCGGGGAGGGGTGGCGTTGAGGTTTAGAGGCCTGATTCGGCAGATAAGTTTGGGCCTGGACGTAGAGATAGTTAGGGGTCATGTGGGGAAGGATCATGTTCATCTGTTTGTGTCATTGCCGACGGATATATCGGCAGGCAAAGATATGCAGAAGATAAAGGGAACGACGGCAAGGAAGTTGATGATTGAGTTCAGCGAGTTAAGGGAATGTTGCGAAATAGGGCTTTACAATACGATCTAGAAGTGTCATACTTCACTATTGAAGAGTCGAAGTTAATGGATATTGATCTAAAGATACTGCAATTTGATCGTGGAGAAGCCTCATTTATGTTGGCCTCACATTCCGTTAATCGCAGAAAAATTTTAAAAAGGAGATTATATAAATGAAAAGTATTTTTGTAGGCAATTTACCATGGTCCGCCAAAAGCGAAGACTTAGAAGCTAAGTTTTCTGAATTTGGTACGGTATCATCTGCTAGAGTCATGACCGACAAGATGACTGGAAAGTCCAGAGGCTTCGGTTTTGTTGATATGGATGATGCTGGTGCTGAAAAAGCTATTGCTGCCCTTTCTGATTATGAATGGGACGGTCGCAAGCTAACTGTTAATGAAGCAAGACCAAGAGCCGAAAGATCTGACAGTCGGGACAGAGGTCCTAGACGCGATTCTTACGGTTTCTAATCTGGTTTAAAACAGATTTAATTAGGGCTCCGAGGTTAAACTCGGAGCCTTTTTTTATGTTTCTAATAACACTAATAGAAATAGAAAGTCCAACTGTTTGATTTTTAGTCACTGACTGGTTGAATTTACTATACTTTATGACAATAAGGTGTCATACTACACAGGTAGGGTCGAAGTTAATGGATATTGATCTTAAGATACTGCAACTTGATCGTGTCGAAGCCTCATTTTTGTTGGCCTCACATTCCGTTAATCGCAGAAAAATTTTAAAAAGGAGATTATATAAATGAAAAGTATTTTTGTAGGCAATTTACCATGGTCTGCCAAGAACGAAGACTTAGAAGCTAAGTTTTCTGAATTCGGCAATGTTACATCTGCCAGAGTTATGACCGATAAATTCACTGGAAAGTCCAGAGGCTTCGGTTTTGTTGACATGGAAGATGCAGATGCTGAAAAAGCTATTGCAGCATTAGCTGATTATGAATGGGAAGGTCGCAAGATCACCGTTAATGAAGCTAGACCTAAAACCGAAAGATCTGACAGTCGGGACAGAGGTCCTAGACGCGATTCTTACGGTTTCTAATCCGGTTTAAAACAGATTTAATTAGGGCTCCGAGGTTAAACTCGGAGCCTTTTTCTTTCCTCTAATTGCTAGCATTTCTAATTTTAATTAGTATGATGGTATAATATTAACATGCTTAACATCTTAATTGTCGAAGATGAAAAAGATATCGTTGAAGTGATCGAATACAACCTGAAAAAAGAAGGCTTTAAAGTCTCCAAAGCTTTTGATGGTAAAAAAGGCTTAAAGCTTGCCCAAGATAAACGTCCCGCTCTAATTATCCTCGATTTAATGCTGCCCGAACTAGATGGCCTAGAAGTTTGTAAGAAGTTAAAGGGTGATGTTCGAACAGCCGAAATTCCCGTTATCATGTTAACTGCTAAAGGTTCCGAGATCGATCGTATTTTAGGGTTAGAGTTGGGAGCAGATGATTACATCACCAAACCTTTTAGCCTGCGGGAACTAATAGCTAGAGTGAAAGCTATTCTAAAAAGATGTTCTCAAAAAGCCAATGAGTCTCAGTCGGTACTTAGATTCGCTGATTTGGAGATCGATATCGATCGCCACGAAATTAAATCTTTTGGTAAAATTGTTGAACTAACTGCCAAGGAGTTTGCTCTTTTGCGGTATTTGGCCGAGAACAAAGATTTAGTAATGTCACGGGAAAAACTGCTTGATTATGTTTGGGGCATTGAAGTGGCCATTGAAACCAGGACTGTTGATGTTCATGTCAGACGCTTAAGAGAAAAATTGGGGAAATCTGGCAGTCATATCAAAACCCTGCGAGGGGTAGGATATAAATTTGTTTAAAAAGCTTGAAACAGCCCTGTTTTTTTCTTTTATTGCTATTATCTTATTCTTTTTGTTGGTTTTTGCCTTAATTGCCACGCCGCGTATTAGGTCTTTAGCCATTAACCAAATTAGTACTGAATTGGGTCAGCAAATGCAGTTAGAGGCCGAACGTTTTTCCTCTTTGATCGCAAGCAGACAGTCAACAGCTGTCATTCAATCGGCCAGCAACAAAACAGCCCAACTGGTTGACAGCCGAATTACGGTTATTGCGCTTGATGGTAGGGTGAGGGGTGATTCGGCTACCCCTTTAGCGCAGTTAGGTGAATTAGAGAATCATCTTAGTCGACCAGAAATTAAATCCGCTCTCAAGTTAGGCCAGGGGCAATCGGTACAGCACAGTACCACTATTGACCAAGATCTGATTTATGTGGCTATGCCGCTAACTAATCAGTCTGGTCAAATCAGCGGTTTTTTACGTTTTTCTGTTCCGGCAACTTATGCCAATCAGTTGGTTCTGCGTATTTATAAGTCGATGTTCTGGGCTTTTGTCGCGGCAATTTTTATTGCCATTGTATTGAGTATGGTCTTTTCCCGCTCTTTTGCCCGTCCCATAGTTAAACTGGTTGATGTTGCTAATAATATTGCCAAAGGTTATTTTCCCCAAAATATCCTGCATAAGTCAAAATTTGAGGTGGGGAAATTAGAGCAGGCAGTGGAAGATATGAGCATTAAGCTGGCAGCTACTTTTGAAAAGCTATCTTTTAAGCGCAGTCAACTTTCGGCGATTTTGGCCAGCATGTCAGAGGGAGTGACGGCAGTTGACCTCAACCAAAAACTATTTTTGGTCAATCCAGCCATGGAAAAAACGTTTACTGTTATTGAGCCGGAGATCTTGGGCAGAACCCTGCGGGAGGGTTTGCGCAATAATGAGATTGCTGGCTTGGTGGCGCAGGCTTTAGCGGAAGGTCGGTTTATTGAAAGGGAAATTGCCATAGTTACACCGGTGGAACGAACATTTTTGGCCCTAGCCAGCCCGATTAAAACTCAAGGACAAATTGTGGGGGTTGTTTGTGTGTTGCATGATATTACGGAATTAAGAAAGCTGGAAAGACACCGCTCTGAATTTGCGGCCAATGTTTCTCACGAGTTAAAAACACCTTTAACTGCTATTCGCAATTATGTGGAAACCCTATTGGATGGGGCAATTGATGACAAAAAACATAATATGGAGTTTTTACAAAAAATTGATAAACATGCCACTAACCTATCATCCTTAATCGATGATATTTTGGAAGTGTCGCGCTTGGAAACAAGAAAAGAGTTGGGCCAGTTTGTTAAGGTTGATTTGCACAAGTTGATTGAAGGAGCAATTGAAACCGTATCTAATAAGGTAAAGAAAAAAAATATACGGTTGATTCTATCTTGTCAGGGGACAGACCTCTTGGTTTCGGGTTTAGCAGAACATCTTTATCGAGCCATTCTCAACTTGTTGGATAATGCTGTTAATTATACTGCCGAAGGGGGCAAAGTAGAGATAACTTGCCAGAAGTCTGATCAAGCTATTGCCTTAACTGTGGCTGATACCGGCTTTGGCATACCGGCAGAACATTTGGAGCGTATCTTTGAGCGCTTTTATCGGGTTGACCAAGCCCGCTCACGGGAGTTAGGCGGCACCGGTTTGGGTTTAGCGATAGTTAAACACGTGATGAATCTCCATAATGGTAATGTTTCGGTGGAAAGTGTCGAAGGCCAGGGCTCCAGTTTTACCCTTACTTTTCCTGCCTGACGGCCCGCTTCGCCGCGAGGCGAGCAGGCAGGCCTCTTTCATAATTTACCTCTTTTTAACATTTGCTTCATCAAGACTTAATCCTCTTTTTAGATAATTCAGTTCGTATGGAGGCAATAAAATTATTTAAGGGAGGTGATCAGGCAATTTTGTTTTCGTGCCCATTTTTATTTCCGTTTCTATTGTCAAAATATTTTAAGGAGAAAAAAAGATGAGAAAATTTGTTTTGTTGTTGATTGTTGCAATGTTGTCTTTTGGCTTCGTCTCTCAAGCCAAAGCAGTCGATTCTATGGGAGCAGATGAGGATCAAGTTACTGCCAACCAAATGGCTGATTACAAAGAAGATGTCAATAAAGCTATTGCCGATTTAAACAGTAAGATCCAGGCAGTTGATGCCAAGGTGGATAAAGGGGCCACAGTATCTGGCCGAGCCTACATCGCTTATGAGAGCTGGCTAAAAAACGCCGGGGCAGCGCCTACTATATATAATAAGTTTGCTATTCATCGTGTTTATCTTGATTACAAAAAGAGTTTAGCCGATGATGCGGCAGTCAGAATTACCACTGACATGGGGAATGAGAGCACTTTATCTGCCCAGAACAATATTTACTTAAAATATGCTTATTTTGATCTTAGCAACTTTTCCAAGCATGTGCCTTTAACCTCTCTGATTGGTTTGCAAACAGTACGTCTGGGCCAATCTGCAACCCACTGGATTGATTTTATGCAGGAATTTTGGACCTTCCGCTACGTCGAAAAAACCCTGACAGACTATTATTCTTTCTTCGGCAGTGGTTCTGCTGATCTGGGTTTAGCTGCTTTGGGCTCTTTTAACCTTTTAGGGAACGCCCTTGATTATCATTTTACCCTAATGAATGGCGCTGGCTACAAGAGTGCGGAAACAAACACGTCCAAAAATATTGCTCTAAAAATAAAGGCTCAGCCATTTGCTTGGGATAAGAATAAGGTGACCGTGGCAGCCGGCTATGTTTACGAGGGCTTGGACTTGTCAAGCTTTAATACAGGGACCGCGACTAAAAAACTAACTGCTATGGCAGCGCTTAATTTTGCCAGGGGGATCTTGTTTGCTGAATACGCTAATAATGCCGATAGTTCTACAACGCCCGGTGGTACCTCTGTTGGTGGGCAATATGAACTTGTTGGTAATACTAACTTGTTTGGCCGCTTGGATAATTATAAAAAATCCGGCTCAAATTACGTCTATACCATTGCCGGGCTTGAATACAATTGGGGTAAAAACGTTAAACTAGCTCTGGATTACCGTAATGAGACTAAGGATGGGGCTGATTACAATAACGTGATGGCTGTTAATACTCGGGTCAAATGGTAGGTAATTTTTACAAAGGAGGGAAAGAGATGTTTAAGAAATTAGGAGTTTTAATGCTGGCTAGTGTTTTGTTGATTGGTATGGCAGCTGCAGCGAATTTAAATGGTGCCGGTGCAACCTTCCCTTATCCGCTCTATATGAAGTGGAATAATGTTTATGCTAAAGAAACTGGGGTAAAGGTCAATTATCAAGGGATCGGTTCTGGTGGTGGACAACGTCAGTTTATTGCCGGGATCACTGATTTTGGCGGTTCTGATGCGCCAATGACAGATAAACAAATTAATTCTGCTGGTGGCGATGTGCTGCATATTCCGACTGTAATGGGAGCTGTGGCAGTTAGCTATAATTTGTCAGGGGTCGGTTCTCTTAACCTTGATGCCGATACTCTGGCCGGTATCTTTTTAGGCAAGATTAAGAAATGGAACCAGGTAGACAGCAGTTTCCCTGACAAGGATATTATTGTTTGCCATCGCAGTGATGGCAGTGGTACAACAGACATTTTTACCAGCTATCTGGCCAAGGTTAGCTTAGACTGGGCTTCAAAGGTAGGGGCAGGTAATGCTGTTGCCTGGCCAGTTGGTTTAGGGGGAAAAGGGAATGCCGGTGTAGCAGGTTTGATTAAGGTTAATGATGGTTCAATTGGTTATGTTGAGCTATCCTATGCAATAGAGAATAAATTGACTGTGGCTGCTCTTAAGAATAAAGCTGGGATATATGTTGTTCCTTCTCTTGATTCAACCAGTGCTGCGGCTGATGGAGCTTTGAACTCAAAGAAAGTCAAACAACTGATTGCTTCCGGTGATTTTCGTTTGGATTTGACTAATGCCCTGGGTGCCAGATCTTACCCGATTGTAGGGATGACCTGGCTTTTGGTTCACAAAAAACAGGCTGATGCTAAAAAAGGCCAGGCTTTGGTTGATTATTTAAAATGGGTACTTAATGATGGGCAGCAATATGCGCCTGAATTGCTTTATGCGCCGCTGCCACAAAACATTAAGTCAAAAGTCCTAGCTGTGGTTGAGGGAATCAAGATTTAATTAATGATTAAGCAACAGATACAGAAGCGAAACAAAGGGGATACCTGGTTTAAAGCCATTACTTTTAGCTTTGCAGCCAGTATCCCCCTGTTGCTCCTGGCCCTGGTAGTTGTTTTGATCAATAAATCCTGGCTGGGCTTTTCTGCTTTTGGCTGGGGTTTTGTTTTTAGCTCTGTTTGGGATCCATTGAATGATCATTATGGCGCCTTACCGTTTATTTTTGGCACTTTAATGTCAGCTTTTATTGCTTTGCTGATTGCTGTCCCCTTGGGGCTTGGTTGTGCTATTTATTTATCGGAAATATCACAATCAAAATTCAAGGAATATGTAGCTGTGATGGTGGAATTATTGGCGGCTATTCCTTCGGTTGTTTATGGTTTGTGGGGTATTTTTGTTTTAGGACCCTGGGTAGCAAAGGTGGTTCAGCCCTTACTGAAAAACACCTTAGGATTTTTGCCGATTTTTCAAGGGTCATATTCCGGTTCCAGTTTATTAACGGCAGGAATTATTTTGGCAATAATGATTTTGCCAACTATTACGGTTATTAGTCGTGAGGTTTTTCAAGTTGTACCGCATAGCTTACGTGAGTCAGCTTTAGCCTTAGGCGCAACGAGATGGGAAACTTTTAAGCTGGCTGTCTTTGGTCCAGCTACCTCTGGCATTATTGGCGCTGTTATTTTGGGTTTAGGCCGAGCATTAGGAGAAACCATGGCAGTTACCATGGTAATTGGCAACCGGCCTAAAATTGCGGCCTCTTTGTTTGCGCCGGCTTATACTTTGGCTTCAGTCATAGCCAATGAATTTGCCGAGGCAACCTCCTGGCTTAATCTATCGGTTTTAGTGGAATTGGCTTTGATATTGTTGGTGATTACAATTTTTGTGAATGGTTTGGCTAGGTTATTAATATGGAAAACAACTGGGAAACTAATAAATTAAAACGTTATCTTAAAAATAACTTGTTTTTAGGTGCTGCTCTTGGCTGCGCCCTGGTTGCAGTTATCCCTCTTTTATCAGTGCTCGGATATGTTTTTATCCAGGGAGTAGGAGCGATTAATCTTGACTTTTTTACCCGTTTACCGGCGCCGGTAGGAGATACTGGTGGTGGTATGGGTAATGCTATTGTCGGCACTTTTATTTTAGTTGGTTTAGCTTGTGTGGTTGGTTTGCCGATCGGTATTTTTGGCGGGATCTGGCTGGCATTGTATGGTAAAAGTAAACGCGGATTTTATATCAGATATGCGGCTGATGTTTTATCCAGCATTCCTACGATTGTGATTGGTATTTTTGTTTACGTTCTCCTTGTGGCAACAATGAAAAAGTTTTCTGCTATTGCCGGTGGGGTTGCCTTGGGTCTTATTATGATCCCTACTGTAACAAGGACAACAGAAGAAATGGTTAAAATGGTGCCCAGGACTTTGTATGAGGCAGGACTTGCTTTGGGTTTGCCGGAATGGAAAGTTACTATGAAAGTGGTCTTTCGCACTGCCTGGAATGGCATTTTTACCGGGGTCATTTTAGCTGTGGCTAGGGTAATGGGGGAGACAGCGCCGCTATTGTTTACTGCTTTCAACAGTATGTACTGGAATTTTCGGCCGGATGAACCAATGGCTTCTTTGACCGTGCAAATCTATAATTATGCGATTTCGCCTTATGCCGAATGGCAGGCGCAGGCCTGGGCAGGGTCATTAACTTTGGTCTTGATTGTTTTAACAATTACTTTGGTGGTGAGGCGGTTTTCTAAGAGAGTGACGTATGGCTGACTTTGCCTTCCTTGAGAATGAGGTCGATAAATTTTCCCTTTCTGTCACTGATATCAATCAAATCGACGTTTTTTGACAGGGACATAATGAGCTTACCGTAGAACGAGAAAAAATTGGCAGGGGCAATATCTGCCACGGCAAAATCGTAGTCATTTGCCTTGGCCGGACTTTTATATAATGAAGACCCAAATAGATAAAGCTGTCAACCCAAGATAGAAATGTTACATTCCTACCAAAGTAGAAATGTTACATTTATGGGGGGGTAGGTTCAATTTTTCCTT
>MEUC01000024.1 GCA_001771545.1 candidate division WOR-1 bacterium RIFOXYB2_FULL_42_35
CGCTATCTTTTAAGCTCTGCAAGATATAAACAGTATACTGATCTTTCACTCAAATTTTAAGTCCCTTGCGCCTGCCTGCCGGCAGGCAGGTCTACCAATTCCGCTTGTCCGCCGTAGGCGGACCACCGCGGCATACTAAAGAATAACCTTGTAGGCTGTCTCACCACTCTTGATCAAACCCAACCTGGTCCTGGCTAATTTCTCAATATAGTTATTGCTGCTTAGATCAGTAAGACGATCTTCAAGTTTCCGAGAACGTTGCTCTTCTTTAACCGTGTTTTGTTGCGCAACTCTAAACTCTCGCCTTAAATCCAGATTCCCAATTATATCCTGCCTAATAAGAAAAATAAAGTAGACTATCACTAAAACAAACAGTAACCAGCCTAATCTCTTCATAATAACTCAAACAAACCTTTGAAAAGTAATGCGTAATGCGTAATGTGAATAGGAAATAAAAAAAAATCATTACCGGTAAAATTTATCATTAAAACCCCAGTAATCCAAGATACCAACCTAGTATCGCCTGGCCAAAGAATAACGTCACCAGCCCGCCAACAACCAAGGCAGGACCAAAAGGCACTGCATCCGCCATATTTACCTTGCGAAAAATTAAGAGTGGAAGTATTACTAAGGCGGCAAAAAGATAGGCTACAAAAATTACCAGTAAAACACCTTGCCAACCGAACCAGGCCCCTAAAAATGCCGCTAAATATAGGTCCCCTTCCCCAACAGCATCCTTTTTGAAACAAAACTTACCTAATTTGGCAATTAAGAAAAACAGGCCAAAACCCAACAAGGCCCCTAAGAAGCTCGACAAAACATTCCCCCTAAAAAGGTTGAAGAATAATCCAAGAATAATCCCCGAAAAACTAATCACGTCAGGAATAAGCTGATGTTCCAGATCAATAAATAAGACCACCATCGTCAAACCAAGGAAGACGGCATAAGCAACGAATTCCGGCCAGAATAAAAATGGTGGAAATTTCACGGCCACAGCAACAAACAAAAGTCCTGTGACCAACTCAACCAAGGGATAGCGCCAAGAAATAACTGCCTGGCAATAACGACATTTACCCCGCAGGGAAAGATAGCTTAATACCGGAATTAAATCAAAAAAACCTAATTTATTATCACAGTTAGGACAATGCGAGGCAGGAAAAACAACTGATTTGTCTAGCGGCAAACGGTAGATACAGACATTTAAAAAACTACCCATGACTGTTCCAATTATAAAAATTAAGGCTAGGGTTGACATCAAGATAGGGAAATTATATAGTAAACTCAAATTCAAGTCAAAAAGTGGTAAAGGAGATTTATAATGAATATTAATGAGCTCTTAAGCAAGCTAACAGTCTCAAAGGCTTCCGACCTTATTTTGGTCGATGGTAATCCCCCTTACCTGCGCATCGCTAATAGCTTAATCCAACAAGGCAGTAACCCACTCTCTACCCGTAACGTTGAAGACCTAATCACCCCATTGCTGTCCAAAGAATTAATGGATGAATTCAAGAAAACTAAAGAGCTTGATTTTGCCTACGAAGATCAAGGCAGTCGCTACAGGATAAATCTTCATTTTCAAATGGGCAACATGGCAGCGACAATTCGCCGCATTCCCAAAGAAATACCTACCCTGGAACAGCTCTCTTTACCAACAATCGTTAAAACATTAACAACTCTTGAACGAGGCTTGGTGCTGGTAACCGGGCCAACCGGCTGTGGCAAATCAACCACCCAAGCCGCCATGATTAACGAAATAAATTCAACTCGACAAGCACATATTATCACCATCGAAGATCCCATTGAGTTTGTGCACCAAGCTAAGCTCTCTGTTATAGAGCAAAGAGAAGTTGGCCTAGACACGGTCTCTTTCAACGAAGCCTTAAAGAGAGTTTTACGACAAATCCCAGACATTATTTTAATTGGAGAAATGCGTGATCTAGAATCAATCCAAATGGCAATTACTGCGGCAGAAACTGGCCATTTAGTCATTGCCACTCTGCATACCCAAGACAGTTCCCAGTCAATAGACAGGATGATTGATGTTTTTCCTCCCCATCAACAAACACAAATCCGCACCATGCTTTCCCTGACAATTCAAGGGATCATTTCCCAACAACTTATACCTAGAAAAGATAGTAATGGCTTAGTCCTAGCTATGGAAGTAATGGTGGCCAACCCAGCCATCAGAAATATCATCCGCAAAGGTGGCACCCAAGATCTTTACTCAATGATTGAACTCGGCTCCCAAATTGGCATGCAAACCATGGATAGCTCACTTAAAAAATTGGTCAATGAAGGTAAAATAGACAAGAATGAAGCCCTGGCTAGAACTCTACATCGTGAGCAAATGGAAAAATCTTTGAGTGGTTCTGCCTAAATTTTTAATTAAAAAAACGCCCAAACAAAAGAATATTAACCATATTCGCAACCTTATTTGTGATCATTCCATTCACACGGTTTGTGAATCAGCTAAATGCCCTAATATCGGCGAATGTTTCTCCCAGAACACGCTAACTTTCATGATTCTGGGGAATAGCTGTACACGAAATTGCAGCTTCTGCGGAATTAGCAAGGGATCCCCTTCCCCTGTTGATCCAGAAGAACCAAAAAGAATCGCTCGAGCCGTAAAAAAACTGGGTCTCAATTATGTGGTTATTACCTCTGTCACTCGCGATGACTTGCCTGATGGCGGAGCAAGCCATTTCGCTGCCGTCATCAACGAGCTACAAGCTACTAACAACGAGATACTAACAGAAGTTCTCATCCCTGACTTTCAAGGTAACGAAACAGCTTTAAAAGTAGTTTTAGCTGCTAGGCCATATGTGCTAAATCATAATATCGAAACTGTGCCTAGGCTTTATCCAAAAATCAGACCGCAAGCCAACTATCAACAGTCATTAAACCTGATTAGAAAGGCAAAAACACTAAAGAAATCAACACTTTACACTAAAAGTGGCTTTATGGTAGGATTGGGTGAACGAAGAGAAGAAATTATTGCTGTTTTAGAAGACTTGAAAAATACGGATTGTAACATAGTCACTATAGGGCAATATCTTCCTCCCTCGCGAGAACATCTTCAGCCAGAAAGATACGTGCATCCTGACGAGTTTAACGAATTCCAAAAGGCTGGGGAAAAAATGGGTTTAAAGGTTTTTGCCGGACCATTTGTGAGAAGTTCATATCAAGCAAAAAAGGTTGTAAATAATGAATAAATTTAAGCTGGCTGACCGACTCGCTAATCTACCAATCTACATTTTTGCGCTTTTGGATGGGCTCAAGGCTGAAGCCAGCGCACAAGGCCAAGACTTAATTGATTTAACAATTGGGGCCCCAGATCATCTCCCCCCTCAAGAAGCTATTGACGCTCTAATTAAAGCCCTAAAGGAACCGGTTAGTCATAAGTATTCTAGTTTTGAAGGTGATCCAGACTTTTTAGCTGCAGTGATAGATTGGTGTAAGAAACAATATAATATTAAAGTTGAGAAAAACGAAATCGCTACCCTGGTTGGCAGCAAGGAAGGGTTAGTTCACTTCTATTTTGCTTATCTAAACCCCGGAGACACACTTTTAGTGCCCATGCCAATTTATCCTTCTCACTTTCGCGGCCCGATATTAGCTGGAGCAGAACCAATTGTTTTGCCAACTTCAGAACAGAATGGTTTTCTACCCGACCTGGATCTAATTGACGATAGCATTGCCGACAAAGCCAAGATTTTAACCCTAACCTACCCGACCAATCCAACAGCTGCAGTTGCCACTAAAGAATTCTTTGTTAAGGCCGTAAAATTTTCCAAAAAGCACAATTTGATTTTAATCCATGATTTTGCTTATGCCGAATTATATTTTGATAATCAAAAACCTATCTCCTGTCTCTCAATTCCTGGGGCTAAAGATGTTTGTATTGAGTTCCACTCATTCTCTAAAACCTTTGGCATGGCTGGCTGGCGATTAGGCTTTGCAGTTGGTAATCCAGAGTTAATTACTGCCTTAAAAAACATTAAAACCAATCTCGATTATGGTCCTTTTGCTGCTACGGTTAAGGCAGCCACCGCAGCTATGAAAACTAATCAGGAATATTTAGAAAAAATGAGAGCCGGCTATCAAACAAAACGCGACATATTTGTAGACGGACTCAACAGCTTGGGCTGGAACCTAAAAAAGCCTGCTGCTACTTTCTATCTTTGGGCTCCTGTGCCAGAAGGTTTTACTGCCATGTCTTTTACCAAACATCTCTTAAAAGAAACTGGGGTAGTTGTTTCCCCAGGGGTGGGTTTTGGTAAATTGGGAGAGGGTTACTTTCGCGTTGCTTTAGTCGACTCTGATGATAAAATCAGGGCAGCAATCGAACGACTGAGAAAGGCAGGTATCAGATATGCATAACAAGCCTGTGATTGGGGTTACAATGGGAGACCCAGCTGGTATCGGTCCTGAAGTTTGCGCTAAGGCTCTCATCAGCCCTGAAGTTGAGTTGATTGCTAATTGTGTAGTAATCGGTGACCGCAAAGCCATGAAAGAAGCTTTAAGGGTGGCAAAAATTGCCAACGTAGAAATAAATCCTATTAATAAAGTTTCCGAGGCCAAGTTTGTACGCGGTAAAATCAATGTTTTGGATCTGGCTAATGTGCAAATTTCCAAGTTAAAACCTGGACAAGTTTCTAAGGCCGCGGGAAAAGCCTCTTTGGAGTACATTGAAAAAGCTATCTGTCTGGCCAAAGACGGGAAAATCGATGCTATTACTACTGGGCCAATTAACAAAGAGGCTATTAACAAAGCTGGCTCAAAATTCCAGGGACATACAGAATTACTGGTGGAACGAACCAAGGCTAAAAAGCATGCCATGATGTTTGTTTCTGACACTCTTTGGGTTGTGTTAGTGACAAAACATCTTCCCTTGCAAGAAGTCAGCAAAAACATTGATAAAAATAAAATCGTTGATTGCATTAAGCTGGCCCATGAAACAGTTTTAAAATTAAGAGGCAAAAAACCCAAGATTGGGGTAGCTGGCTTAAACCCACATGCCGGTGAAGCCGGTTTATTTGGTGACGAAGAGATTAAAACCATTGCCCCAGCCGTAGAAGAAGCCAAAAAAATGGGCATTAACGTTAAAGGTCCAATTGCTCCGGACGCTATTTTTTACTTGGCCAAGGTTGGCATGTTTGATATTGTGATTGCCATGTATCATGACCAGGGTTTGATCCCTTTAAAGCTTTTATCTTTCAATCGTTCAGTTAATGTAACGGTTGGATTGCCAATAATTAGAACTTCTGTTGATCATGGCACTGGGTTTGATATTGCCGGCAAGGGTTGGGCTAAGCCACAAAGCATGATTGAGGCCATTAAGGCCGCAACTTTTTTTGCCAAGAGCAAATGAATCCTACCTTAGCAGAAGTAACTAGACAATTACTACAGGTTTACGGTCGTTACCCACGCAAAAGACTCGGCCAACACTTTCTCACCGACCCTCAAGTTGTACAGCGAATCATTCAAGCGGCAGAACTATCCAAAGACGATCTGTTGGTTGAGATCGGTTCTGGTCTGGGAGTAGTTACCACAGAACTTGCCAAAGCAGCTTACCAAGTCATTGCCATTGAAATTGACAAAGAATTATTACGTATTAGCCGAGACATTCTCAAAGATTTTAACAATGTTAGTTTTGTTGGCCAGGACATCCTTAAAACTGATTTGCATGAATTAGTTTTAGGCCGCAGATATAAAATCATCGGCAACCTCCCCTACTATATTACTGCCCCAATCGTGGAACAGATCTTGAAAGCCGCTGACAAACCAGAAGTGGCAGTTATTATGGTGCAAAAAGAGGTGGCCGAAAGAATGGTTGCCACACCAGGAACAAAAAAATATGGTTCGTTTTCTATTTTTACACAATTCTATGCCGAAGTAGAGATTAATTCTTTTGTTTCTAAATCTTCTTTTCATCCCTGGCCAGAGGTTGGTTCAGCAGTTGTCACTTTAAAACCTCATAAAACCCCAAAATATAAAGTCAAAGACGAAAAGTTGTTTTTTGACATTATGCATGCAGCCTTTCAGCAAAGAAGAAAGATGCTCAGGAGCCCACTCTCTGAATACAACCTCGAAGAAGCAGGCCTCGACCTGACCCGCCGACCAGAAACGCTTTCTATCGAAGAATTTATTAAATTAGCTGGGGCGGCTAAACCTTAATCCTCAAAGGCAGAATCAAAGTATTATTATTAACTGAAGTTGTTTCTTCGCCAACAATATTATTAGCTGTGTTGGTATTTGGATCATAAATTTCGTATTGAACCAAAGGCTTAGTTTATCAAGCACTTTAGAAACCTGTACGCGAGTATTGCTAACCCTCCCAGTCCCTGCCCAATTCCCTCCAGCAACATATTTTGATCTTTGAGTTTGGGGCGTTGATGCGCTTTGCTCTTTCTGTTAATAGCGCGCCCATGTGCTTTATGGGACAAATAATATCTTTTGTGAACTGGTGGACCATTACGATTAAGCTCTCGATAGATTGTGCTACGGTCACAACTGAGAACTTTAGCTATTTCTGTCTTTTTCTTCCCTTCCGCAACCAAGACACTAAGCAGCTCACGTTTTTCATCTGTTAAGTGCGAATACTGTTTGCTCACTTGGGTCCCCTCCATTTCTTATTCTAACCCAAGTGTTGCACTTAATTATTAAACTAGTGGAAAAGTAAATTGTCTCTTTCTGCTATAATATAATCATGAAAACAATAATTGCGATTGCTTTTGGCGGCGCGCTCGGAGCATTATCCCGCTATGCTGTCTCCTGGTTTACTTTCAAACATATTAAGACCTTCTTCCCTGTGGGAACCCTGACAGTTAACCTGATTGGTTCGTTTTTAATTGGTCTGCTGTGGGGTTTATTCGCAGAGATCAAGATTCCCTCCAGCGTGAGAATCTTTCTCCTGATCGGTTTCCTGGGCTCTTTTACCACTTTTTCCGCTTTTACTTTAGATAATTATGCCATGTTTAAAGAGGGGAAAGTTTTAGCGGCTTTTACTAATATATTTATCACTAATTTTCTCTGTTTGGCTCTGACTTTTGCTGGGATCATGCTGGCAAAGTCATTAACACGTTAAGTCCAACCAAAAGCAAAACTCAGCAACAGAACTCCTTTAAGACTTAAAAAGATTCTTAACAATCAGCCGCTCTCTAATAAAACCGAAGAAGCTTGTTCGGCTTCCACATTAATATTTATATAAAATAAAAAAAAATCACATTGTTCAGATCACTACTGTCCCAACGACTCGGAAACCAGCGAATAAACTTCGCGGTTCCCTCGTGGTTTTTGGAATCCGCGACGTTCAGTCGCAGGATTCCATTTCAAAGCCCTACAAACCTTACTTCTTCTATATCCCCTGACTATCAAGCATTACAACGTTTTTATCCCGTCAACGTTGGGACACTAGTGTGTTCAGATGAAAATATTTTCAAAGTATTTTGATTTTGAGTGAAATTTCCTGGGGGGGCTGTCGATAATGGTTTAGGAGCGCGAAGCCGCCTCAGGCGGCTGAGTCTATGTTCATATATGACAATGAGAACAACAAAATTAAAGCTGGCATTATGTACTGTGGGGAACATTCTCAATAGAAACCTAAATCCTGGTTCCATACAACCAGGAAAAGGACGGCTCAAAGCATTATCCCGATACATATTAGAAAAAAAAGGGGCTCCTTCAGGCACCTTTGTATACGAATACCCTTACATGAGAGATGTCGTTGAAAGGAGAGACATAGTTATAACAGATAGGCGTCAAAGCAATGAGAAAAAATTTATGCCTGAAATATGGATAGAGGGGAGCTGGACTAGAGGAACCCACTATTTCTTTGCCGACAGAAAATTCTCATATTCTGCTAAAACAGGGAAAATTACTCCTCTTGAAGAACAAAAAAACGAATATGAAAAAAAAGTTTTTATTTCAAGCTTTATCTCTGCTATTGGCTTGGTTGGCCTCGGTTGGGGAGCGATCGGTCTCGGATATACCACTCTACCCTGGTTATTTTTAGGGTTCGGGTTAATAAAAAACTGTCATTTTGTCTTCAGATCTTTATTTGGAAAGTATTAATACCAATCCCTAGCTAACAGTACAAATCCCGCTCCCCTTTTTCAATACGAACCAATCGTTCTTGCACCATCTGTTTAACTTTGGGATCATTGATCTTATCTAAAGCCCCTTGAATCGCTTTTTCGCCAGCCTTTTTAGTTGCTTCAGAAGAATAATCTTCCAAGTATTCTTTTAAGGTTAAAAGCGCATTGGGCGTGCAATATTTACGGATAAAACCAGGAATCGCAAATTCCATAAACTGCTCACCTGTGCGGCCTAAACGGTAGCAGGAGGTACAGAAAGAAGGAGTATAGCCATCTTCCAGCAAACCACGCATAACTTCATCTAAAGAACGAGTATCACCAAGTTTGAATTGCTGACGATCTGACTCCTGTTCCACTTTGGCATCAGAATAACCACCCAGCTCAGTTCTTGAGCCAGCATCAATTTGCGAACAACCCAAATCAATAACTTCTTTTCTTATCTGCGGGTTTTCGCGGGCGGTCAGAATCAGCCCAGTATAAGGAACCGCCAGACGCAGAATGGCTACCAGCCTTTTAAAATCATCGTCAGAGACTAAATATTTACTCGAGATATCACAACCCTGAGCAGGTTGAAAACGAGGGAATGAAATCGTATGAGGGCCAACATTAAACTTTTTCTCTAAATGGATAGCATGGGAAACCAAACCCATCACTTCAAATTTCCAATCATAGAGGCCAAATAAGGCTCCGATCCCAACATCATCTATACCAGCTTCCTGCGCCCGATCCAACCCATCTAAGCGCCACAAATAATCGGCCTTTTTACCTGAGGGATGATAGTATTTATAAGTTTCCTGATGATAGGTTTCTTGAAAGATCTGATAAGTACCAATCCCCGCTTCTTTTACTTTTTTGAAACCTTCAACAGTTAATGGTGGCGCGTTGATGTTGACCCGCCTGATCTCTCCCCTATCCTTCTTGGTGGCATAAGCAATTTGCACTGTTTTTGCAATAAAGTCAGCATCATATTTAGGATGTTCGCCATAAACTAAGATTAAGCGTTTATGACCACGAGATTCCAAAGTCTCAATTTCTGTTTTTAATTCGCTGTCGGACAATGTCCTTCTACGCGCATCTTGATTAGAAACCCGAAACCCACAATATTTACAATCATTGGTACAATCATTGCCAATATAAAGTGGGGCAAAAAGCACAATACGGTTACCATAAATATCTTCTTTGAGTTTCTTGGCTCCTTGGAAAATCTCTTGAATTAACCTTGGGTCAGTGGTATTTAAAAGCGCAGCGACTTCATTAAGCTCTAACCTTTTCTTGGAAAGTGATTTTTGGATTATTTCTCTAACCATGGCTCGCTGGCTACTGGTTTCACGGAGCAAATTATTAATTAGTTTTTCATCAATAAATGACTGCATAACTGGTCCTTATGAGAGACAGTAATGAACCCACCACCACTGTTAGTGGTGGTATCTCACCCCGCCCATAACTTTGCCTGATTCTTCATCATTTCTTTCTCTGCATGCATTT
>MEUC01000025.1 GCA_001771545.1 candidate division WOR-1 bacterium RIFOXYB2_FULL_42_35
TGGGAAGTGAGAGCTAAAAATAATCTCGACGTTTGGGGCTCCTTCTCTACCACCCAAACCTTTACTGTCGATGCTTCTGCCCCACCAACAGTTGAGGGCATTACCTTAAAAGACACAACAACCGGCAGCACCTCCTACACCAACAACCAAACTATTTCGGTAGAAGCATCGGGAGTAACCGGCTCTCCTACCCTAATGATTATCTCCGGTGAAGCTTCTTTTACCGGTGCTTCCTGGCAAAGCTACTCTGCTACTTTTGAGTACACTACCTCCTCTGGCAACGGTACCAAAGAGGTCTATTACAAAGTTAGAAATAGCGCTTTAACTGAAAGTAGTACCGTTGATGCTAGTATTATCCTTGATACCTCAAGCCCAGCTGTTATTCTCTATCAACCTAATGGCGGAGAATCTCTAACCGGCGGCTCTTCTTACTCTATTACTTGGGAAGCAACCGATGCTGTCTCTTCTCAGGCCGCCATCTCAATCAACCTAAGATATTCTACTGACGCAGGGGCTTCCTGGACTAGCATCGCTTCGGCTCAAACAAATAACGGCTCTTATGCCTGGACCGTACCCAGTGCTAACAGCTCTCTTTGCCGGGTCAGCATTGAAGCGATTGATCAGGCTGGTAATTTAGGCTTTGATAGTAGTGCCAGCAATTTCACCATTACTTCTGAGTCCACAGCTCCTACTATTGCTATCAAAATAAATAGTGTCATTATTAAAAATGGTGATTATATCCCTGTTCGACCAACCTTTGTGGCAGTTATAACTGACGCCAGCTCTGTTGATACCTCCTCGATTATCATGACCCTGGATGGTACTTCTGTCTCCCCTACCGTTTCAATTATTTCTAGCACTACTGTAGAAGCTTCGTATGCCACTACCTCCGATTTAGCAAATGAAAGCATTATGACTCACGCCATCACCGTGGAAGCCAGTGACCTTATTAGCAACGCTACTACTAAAGAAATCTCCGGCCTTAAGGTTACTACTGCTACGGCCAGAATTGACGGCAATGTTCTAACCTATCCGACCAAGTTTAATCCGAGAGTAGATTTAACTTCCACTATCAGCTATACCTTAACGGCAGATACTGATATCTCTATATATATGGTGAGTCCAGCTGGCACCATCGAATGGACCAATAGAATTGCCTCCGGAAACGACGGGGCAAAAGCCGGCTACAATGAAGTTTCTTTTAATGGAATTTCTGATCTTTCCGGGACTTATCTTGGTAATGGGATTTATCCCATTAAAATAATTGCTGGCAATAGGGTGATTGGTACGGGTTACATTGTGATCTTTATGTAAAAAGGTTAGAATTAAATAAATTCATGAGAAACAAAAAGCTTATCTTTCTATTAATGTTTTTGTGCTTTTTAAAGGCACTTTCTCTTGCCGCAACAACAGTTGCTAATGATCCAACCCGCATTAGTGTTGGCGCAAGACCACTTGGCATGGGCAAGGCTTACGTTGCCCTGGCCGATGATATTAATTCTGTTTTCATTAATCCAGCCGGGTTATCTAAAATAGACAATTGGCAAGCCACTTCGATGCAGGGTAAATTTATTAGTGAAGTAAATTACTTGGACTTTGCCGGCGCCTACCCAACTTATTTTGGAAACTTTTGTATCGGTTATGTTGGTAGCAACATAAGTTTTAACAGCCCGGCTGTTACATTGGAATCATCTGGAGGAGTAGTCAGAATTATTCCCTCTACAACTGAGGGGGTCAGCTACAACTACAATAACAATGTTACCCTGCTTTCTTATGGAACAGATCTTAAGGGCTTATTAAACCAGCCATTTTTTGACCATTTGTCTTTTGGCGCCACTGTTAAATTATTTTCTCAGCAACTTTCTGGCCCGGGAATTAGCGGGGGGAGCGGTACTGGTTACGACCTGGATGTCGGTTTGATCTATCAGCCCAACTCAATTCTAAAAGCAGGCTTGGTAGTCCAAAACGCCCTACCCGCCAGCATGGGGGGGAAAATTGTTTGGGATTCCGGTTCTGAAGAGGATCTGCCAGCTGTTATAAAGCCGGGATTGTCTCTAAAAATATTAGGTCCCCAAGGTCTGCGCCAAATCGGCAAACAAACCTTAACCCTAAATCTAGACGGAGACCTGTACTGGAACAGACCAAACTTGCCCAGCCTTCTCCATCTCGGCCTTGAGTGGTCCCCCACAGAATCAATTGATATCAGAGCCGGAATTGATCAAGATATTATTGGCACTGGCGGTGGAGGCTTAAGCTCTAGCAACAACCTTACGGCTGGCATTGGCCTTTATCTTAATGGCTACCGCTTTGATTATGCTTACCATCAATACTTCGGGATTTCCGACAATGATACCCATTATTTCTCTTTATCTTATGGTCTTTGGAAAACCCCTCCCCCGGCAAAAGTATATTTAAAACTGCTCGAGCCAACCGATGAAGCGGTTGTTTATTCTGCCAACCAAATTATTTCCGGCCAAGTTTTGGATGACGACGCCAAGAAAATTACTGTCAACGGCCAAACAGCCGAAATTAGCACAACAAAGCTGTTTTCTATTGCTATGCCACTCGAGCTAAAAAAGAACAGCCTTGTTGTGATTGCCTATAACCAACAAGGCAAAGAACTGGAAAGAAAAACTGTGCGCATTCTGCGTTTGGCGACCTTTGAAGATGTTGCCAGCAACTATTGGGCTAAAAAGCCAATTGGTGAACTGGCCAGTTTAGGAATCATCTCCGGCTACCCAGACGGAACCTTTAGGCCTGAAAACAAGATTACTCGGGCCGAATTGGTAACTCTTTTGGCTAAAATAGAAGACATCTCTGCTGAAGCAGACAATTCAATAAAAACTACTCCTTTTCGTGACGTCAAGCCTAATTATTGGGCGGCCCCTTATATCCTCTACTCATCAGAAAACAAAGTTGTAACAGGATATCCTGATCAAACCTTCCGTCCCGGCTACAATGTTAACCGGGTTGAGGGAGTTACCATCCTGGCCAGGTTTGCCCAGCTTGATTTAAAACAACCCATTAGGGAACTCTCCTTCCCTGATTT
Organism: candidate division WOR-1 bacterium RIFOXYB2_FULL_42_35; assembly: GCA_001771545.1. Taxonomy (GTDB): domain Bacteria; phylum Margulisbacteria; class WOR-1; order O2-12-FULL-45-9; family O2-12-FULL-45-9; genus XYD2-FULL-41-8. The sequence goes on from MEUC01000025.1 coordinate 3,050, forward strand.
GCCCGGACGGCACTGGGCCCTTAGAGAGGTCAATGCAGCTAAATCAGCCGGTCTCTTAAAGTACTTGGAAGATCAGGATTTTAAACCTGCACAAAATTTGACCAGGGCAGAAGTTGTGGAGATGTTGGCAAAAACCGAATTCTCTAAAAAGAAGCTTGCTGACCTGCTGGACTGGAACAAAGGTTATTAACTTTTAGGGGACAGTTTTCACAGCGCGGTTTGGGCTGACAATAATCTTTCCCCAGTTTAACGATTAAAGCATGAAACTCATTATATATTTTTAGCCTCTTGGGCAAATTATCCTCGAAGAATCTTTGTATTTGATCATATTTAGTGAACTCAAACAATCCTACCCGTTGGCCAATTCTTTTAGTATAAGCATCAACCACAAAGCTGGGCTTATTCGCCGCATAAAGAATTATTGAATCTGCTGTTTCCGGCCCAATGCCATGAATTGACAGGAGCTCCACGCGCAACTGGGAAATTGGCTGATCAAACAAGCTTTTCAACTTCTCCTTGTGCTGTTGCTGTAAATGACCAACAAAAGCCTTTAGTTTCTTAGCTTTAGCGCGAAAATATCCGGAGGGCCTGATTGCTTTTTGCAACTTTACACTTTTAACCTTAGACATCTCACGAAGGGTTAGTAGTTTCTGTCGTTTTAAATTTCTGATCGCCTTTTCAACGTTTGTCCAGTTAGTGCTTTGGGTCAGAATTGCTCCAACAATAACTTCAAAAGGAGTCTCAGCTGGCCACCAGCGTTGGGGGCCAAAGGTTTTGAGCAAAGTCTTATAGATAGTATGCGGAAGGGGCTTTTTCATCATCAATAATAATTATAGACAAAAAAACGAAAAAAGCGAAATTATAAGGAAAAGTTGCCGATAAATACCTAAGGAAACAAAACAAACATGGACGCATCAGCTGTCCTAGGCATAACGAGTTCTACTGGTAGTTTAAGTCCAAGCTGCCTTAGTTGTCATAACGGCAGAGACGCTGCAGCCTTAGAAACCGCTCATCAAACCAAAGAAGATATTTTTGACCGATATCTACTCCCCACCGATTATGATGTCCCGGTCTATGTCTCTCGTTTGCCCGCATATCCGAGAAGTTGCCCAATAACCCAACTGAGAATATTCCAGGAGATTTTAAGATATAAAACCGATAAAGATATAGTAGCTTTATTCCAAGACGGGGCAAAGCTAAAAAACTTGGGCAAAGAAATCGGCCAAAAGTACGGTCGTCATACAACTATTGCTCTAACTAGTCTGATTGCTTCTGGTATTACCAATAAAGAAACCTTGTTCAAGTATGCCGAAAAACTTGATCGCTTAAACTTCTTACTGAGAGAACATTTGCGCTATTTTTCCCCAAAAATACAGTCTAATCCTCAAGAGCTGGTCCGGAAAATCCATTCCTGGCTTTGGGCAAGAAAAGGAGAGCGTTACAAAGAGAATACCAGGTTATTTCCTCAAGTAATTGATAATGAAATAAACGACCAAAGAGGAACCGGCGTAGGTAATTGCGTTGGTTTAACCGCCCTATCCAACTACTTGGCAACAAGACAAGGCCTTGATGCAAAAAGTGTTCATGTTTCTAATGGGGGATATCATACTTTTTCCTTGCTCTATTATAAATCCGGTTTTGATCGTTGGGAAAATGTCCGCCTAGACGGGGGGAACACACATGAAACAAAGACCTTTACCAACATAAGCAACTTTGCTCAGCTGGGCTCGGAAATGTACAATCACCTTGCTATTGACGCTGGTGATCCTAAGCTTAAATTACACTATTATAACCAAGGGCTTGCTTTAAATCCTGCCAGCTCATTGATTCATACAAATCGAGGAAAACTTTATTACGATCAAGGCAAACACAAAAAAGCTGCTGCAGACTTGTGGCAATCTGTAAAACTTGACCCCTACGACCCAGGGGCACACTATTTTCGTGGCTTAAATCATCTTAAAACAAATCAGCCCTTAAAAGCTGCAGAGGACTTCGGCCAGGCAATAAAACATCAGCCAAAGCATCTTGAGGCTCATCTTGAACTGGGCAAAGTTTATTTTAGATTGGGCAAATATTCCCAAAGCATTACAAATCTAAATATTTATCTAAAATTATGCGCTGAAAAAGACAAAGGAAACGAAAAAGACAAGGAGAAAAGGGGAACACCAAATAAAGATGCTCACTATTATTTAGGCCTAAGTTACTTAAGGCAAAGACAATACAAAAAAGGCCTTGAGGCTTTGCACAAAGTAGTTGGATCGCCATATGACCATCCAGAGAAGAGCATAATTAAATGGCACGCTATAAAAATGTTGGATGCTGTGATTGCAGCAGACAACAACCGCACAGCAGCTTACTTTTGTCGCGCCATAATTGCAGCAGAAGAACATGAAACATCTTACATCCCCCCACAAGCCTTTAATGATATTGATGAGGTTATTAGACGTAAACCAATCTGGGCTGAGGCTTACTTTGAACGAGGAAAATTTCACAACAGAAAATCCAGGATGTATCGTGGTGAAGACAAAGCAAAGGCCATCGCTGACTTTAAAATGGCAGCGAAACTAAAACCCAAGTGGGCAGATCCCCATTTTGAAATGGCTAAGGTATTAAGTGATTTCGGGCTTAGCAAAGATAAAGGCGAAGCTGTTAGGGAACTGCAGGAAACAGTTGGGCGTGCTCCTAACCACTGCGAAGCTAACTTGGCGCTAGGGATTATAGCTCTTAACAAGAAAGACTACTGTCAAAGCACTACTTATCTCTCTGCTGCCAAACATTGTGATAGATATCAAGATCATAATGTTCATCTCTATCGTGGTTTTGCATATTTAAAACTTTGGGAGCCACGACGAGCAGCAGAAGATTTGAGCCAAGCTATTAGCACAGAGCCAAACTCCACAGCTCGTTTTCTAAGAGGGCTGGCTTACCTGGGGGATAGCAAGTACCAACTAGCCATAGACAATTTTGAAAAAGCAGTCCCTGATGATTATTTCTCTTATCATGATCTTTATTATCTAGACCCCAAAGTTTTTGATAGCGATTATTCTTTATCCACAGAATCTTATGAAACCAATAAGAAGTTTAACTTGGCCCTAGCTTATCTTGGCCTAGGCCAGCAAGACAAAGCCAGAAAACTATTTAATCAAATCTTCAACGACCCTGTTTTCAAAGATCGCCTTTTATTCTTCTCTGGCTTATCATCTTTAAAAAGTCAGCAACCAGACAAAGCTATTCGGGCATTTAATGAGGCCCTTAGTCTTGATCAATTTGGAGATATGAATGAGAAGATCAGAACAGCTCGGGGCATAGTTTATTTCTTGCAAGGGAAGACCGACCAAGCTGTGGCTGATCTTGAAAAAGCCATCGCAGTTCAATCATGGAATGGGATCGCACATTATTATCTTGGGCTTGCTTACCTCCGCCAACATCAATGGAAAAAGGCCTTTTATAACGGGGCTCTGGGCTTATTGTTTTACGAACCTACTAAGCAACTGCATTATTATGGGGTTAAATTCCCCCCACTTAATTAAAAAACTTTTTCCCCTTTTGGTAAAATCACAGCTAATATCCCGTATACTATAGCAACAAAACTTTCCGTCTTATTTTAAGGCGAGTTTATCAATTTTGTGAAGTTTGAGATTGGGTGAAATTTTTCCCCAAATGTGTCGATATATATATGAGAGGGAAAGACAATGACACAAGGACAATATAATAAAAGCGATTACGACATAGTTTCCATCAGTCAAGTTGGCAAAGAAAAACGAGCAACCACTGTTCGACTTGCCAATTATATTGAACGATCAAGGATTTCTTCCAATAATCAATTTGTCAGGGTTTTTGCCGACATGTTCCTGACTAAAGAAAGTCGGACCAAGGCTGTTCGTTAGAGGTGAATAACATGCAATCAATGAACAACGCAAAGTTATTAGAAACCATCGGCAAGTACACCATCCATAAATACCTGGAAAAAATCATCAACACACCCATGCACAAAGTAACTTTGTGCACCTCTTTTCCCTATACCGGCGCAGCTAATATTTCTGACACGGTAACATTTTTAATCATTGATGATTTAAAGAAATTGGAATCTTTGAACTGCGGCGAATCTGCCAATTAAAAGCCAAAAGAACTTTTTACCCGTCCAAAAAAATCATACTTCTGCAGTCGTATAAATCTTGTTTTGAGCTTTGATCTTTGCACTTTGATCGTCTGGCCTTCCTTAATTGGGAACATATGTTGTCCATCAGAGGTTAAAACAACCTCCCCACCCCTTTTGAGAACCAGTGTAACCGGCATATCCAAGACAATCGGCCTGGTGCTGCTGCTATGGGGACAAATAGCGGAAACAACATAACTAGCTGATTGCGGTGTCAGCAAGGGCCCGCCAGCTGACAAATTGTAGGCCGTTGAGCCGCTGGCGGTAGAGAAAATTAATCCATCTGCTGTGTATTTAGCCACCCCCTCAAGCTCTATTTTGATCACTCGTGAAATTCCACTTTTACCAATAACTAAATCATTTAAAGCGGTGATTGTTTTTCCCCTGACCTGAGCCTCAATCATGGTGCGCTCGTCAATCGTATATTGGCCTTTTTTTATTTTGATCAAGGCCTCATTTAATTCTGCCAAGAAAATTTCCGACAAAAAGCCCAAGCCCCCCATATGCACACCAAGAATGGGGATGCCCTGCTTGGCAACTAATCCGGCTGCACGCAGAATAGTGCCATCGCCACCCAAGGAGAGGACGAACTTAGCCCCACTAAGACTGACCTTAAAGCCTTGACCTTTTAAATCTTTAATCACCTGTTTGGCTGTATTGGCAATTAACTCATTTTCATTTTTATAAATAACGCCTACTGTTATCATATTCGCTCCTTTAGAAGAAACGCAGATGTGCCAATAACCAGATTATACCAATTACAAATAAGATTACCAACAAGCCCATGAAGAAGTGAAAAAAGAAATCGAGGTTTCTCTCGTGGGGAAAACGAAATTTGACTAAGTGAATTTCTCCCTTATGCTGATCGACCAACAGGATCCCCCGGGTAGAAAAAACTCGATAATATTCTAAAAGTCTGCGTCTTAAATTCGGCTCATTGGCATCGGTTGTCCCCTCGCCTGTTTTCACTACAACCACATATTTTTCCTTGCCTTTAGAAACCAGATAATCCGCTTCAAGATAGCTGTAGTGATCTTTGCCATTTATATTAATAATTATTGATTCTTTAACTCGCTTACTAATAATTTGAAAGCCGGACTTAACCAGCAATTCTTCAATTTCTTGTTCGGAAAACTCTTTTTGGGCCGGAGAGGAAATAACTAATTTGGTTCGAAATATATAGAAGCAGAGGGAAAGAAGAATTATTCCCAGCAAAAAGCCGATTAAAGCAGCAAGTAGTAGTTGTTGGGACATATTAGAGGATTATATAACTTTCTTTAGATAAATCAAATACTCAACATTCCCGTCCGCCCCCTGAATCGGGGACTCAATTACTCCCTGAACCTTAAAGCCAGCCTCTTGAGCGTATTTTTTTACATTAACAATGACTTCCTCTCGCACTTTTGGGTCTTTAATAATTCCCCCCTTGCCTACCTGCTCCCTCTTGGCCTCAAACTGGGGCTTGATTAAAGCAACAACCTCTGCCTGCTCGGCAAGTAGGCTATATATAGTAGGCAATATCTTGGAAAGAGAGATAAACGACACATCAATCACAGCAATTTTTAGGTCCTGAGTCTTGTGTCCTGCGTCCTCTGTCTTGAGTCCTAAATCCTTTAAGGTTAAGTTCCGCGCATTGGTCCGCTCAAGCACAACAACCCTTTCGTCCTGTCTCAGCTTCCAAGCCAACTGGCCATAGCCAACATCAACCGCATAAACTTTAGCCGCCCCATTCTGAAGTAAACAATCTGTAAACCCGCCTGTTGAAGCCCCAACATCTAAGCAAATCTTGCCGGACACATCAAGGTTAAACTCTTTCAGAGCCTTTTCTAGTTTCATCCCTCCACGCCCAACATAAGTATGAACTTGTCCTTTAACTTCTATCTCAACATCAGCAGGGAAACTAGTCCCAGACTTGTCAGCTTTTTGGCCATTAACATAAACCAGGCCAGCCATGATTGCAGCTTGGGCCTGAGTGCGCGAAGGAAACAATTCTTTCTCGACTAGCAAGTGATCTAAGCGGTTCTTCATAGTAAACCTCTTAATGTTAATAATTCCATCTCGAAGCTCCTAAATGAACCGTGCTCGCGAATTTCCCGCACACGGCTCTGCA
>MEUC01000026.1 GCA_001771545.1 candidate division WOR-1 bacterium RIFOXYB2_FULL_42_35
TATCCCATTGCTCTAACACATTATTATTGTACCACCAGCGTTGCTGGTGGACAAAAGGTGACCACCGCTGTTAGCGGTGGTTTTTCTCTGAATAAATTAAGGGCTGTTGGTCCTGTTTGCCCCATTGCAGGGTTCATTAAATTTTCAGGCGCGACCGCAGCAAAACATTCTCCGGCGACAAAACCAGGGAAATATTTTGTTCTACCGCCAAAACGAAAATAAGCATAACCCCGGTCATTAACGGGGGGACTGCCCAGATAAACACGATCAGCAAAAGGAGTGCGTAAATAAGTAGTCAAACTACCATTGACAACTTCTATCCCGTTATTAAGATAAAGCATCAAATTTGCTGTTTCATCAGGCAGGCCAACAACAAATTCAGTTTCACCATTAACGCCTGAAACAAAACGCCTAACTAAAGCCAACCCAAATGTGTCAGAGAAACAACCGTTTCTCATCCCCGTAACAGTAAGAGAAACTCTTCTTGAAGCCAACTCCGGTCTAACCATAGTTAATTTATGGGCTAACAAATAATCAAGATACTCTTTCTTAGTAGTCGTATCTCTTCGATGTAAATCGTCCAAAGCGACAAATTGACAAGCAAGACCTTGATACTTACGCCAGGCTAAGGCTGTAAAATTAACTCCAAAGGCAACATGCGGAGTCGGTATTCTTCTTAATAATTTTTCTGCTCTCATAATTCTTGCTAAGAGCCATCCTAATCATATATCCGCGTAAACTAACAAATATTTCACTTAATTTTTTCTTTGATTCCGTGTTAGAATAGAGCCATGCAAATCGATATAGACCACGTAGCCAAATTAGCCAGACTAGGACTTTCAGAAGAAGAAAAGAAAGTTTTTGGTGAACAGCTAGGCAAAGTACTTGATCATGCCAATGAACTGCAGAAATTAAATACTGATAATGTCTCCCCCACTTCTCATGCTATACCGATGAAAAATGTTTTAAGGGAAGATAAAGTTGTTGTTTGTCAAAACACTGAAGATATTCTTGCTAATGGCCCAGAAACTGAAGATAATATGTTTAAAGTCCCTCGGATTGTGGAATGAACAATAAAACCGCCCACGAACTACATAATGAGCTCAAAAATAAAAAAATCAGCTCTGTTGAATTAACCGAAGCTGTTTTTGCGCAAATTGAGAAGGTCGAGTCTAAGGTTCAAGCATTTGTAACCTTAACTAAAGAAGAAGCCTTAAAACAAGCTAAGGCTGCCGATGAACGTATTGAAAATAACCATAACCTTACCCCTTTAACTGGAATCCCTATCGCCATCAAAGATAACATGTGCACCAAGGGGATTTTAACTACTTGTTCCTCAAAAATTTTATCTAACTATCTTCCCCCTTACAACGCAACCATAGTGGAAAAGCTAAAAGAAGCTGGGGCAATAATGGTTGGCAAAACCAATATGGACGAGTTTGCCATGGGCTCCTCAACGGAAAACTCCGGCCTCCACCCTACCAATAATCCTTGGAACCTCAACACTGTTCCCGGCGGCTCTTCTGGCGGGTCTGCTGCCGCAGTAGCGGCTGACGAATGTATCTTGGCCACAGGCTCTGACACTGGCGGTTCAATCAGGCAACCAGCAGCTTTTTGCGGTGTGGTGGGCCTGAAACCAACTTACGGACGAGTCTCAAGATACGGCCTAGTTGCCTTTGCCTCCTCCTTGGACCAAATCGGACCTTTGACTAAAGACGTAACTGATACGGCCACAGTTCTCAACATCATTTCTGGTCACGATCCGAAAGACTCCACTTCTGTTAATATCTCTGTGCCGGACTATCAAAAATCACTAATAAACAACATCAAAGGGCTAAAAATTGGTTATATTAAAGAACTGCTAGGCAAAGGCATAGACAAAGAAGTCAAGGTAACGATTGAAAAGGCCATGAAGAAGTTGGCAGAACTTGGGGCAGAGCTGATTGAAGTCTCAATGCCCAGCTTTGAAGCAGCGGTTGCCACCTACTATCTTATAGCCCCGGCTGAAGCCAGCTCAAACCTGGCTAGATATGATGGAGTCAAATTTGGCCATCGCAGTAAAGAAGCCAAAGATCTGCTCACCATGTACTATAATACGAGACAAGAAGGCTTTGGCACAGAAGTTAAAAGACGGATTCTGCTTGGCACCTATGCCCTCTCTGCCGGCTACTATGATGCCTATTATCTCAAAGCCTTAAAGGTCAGAACATTAATCAAACAAGACTTTGATAAAGCCTTTGCTGAGTGTGATGTGTTAATTTCTCCCACCGCTCCAACAGTTGCTTTTAAAATTGGTGAAAAAACCGCTGACCCACTATCTATGTATCTCTCTGACATTGCTACTATTCCAGTCAATCTCGCTGGCCTACCAGGCATCTCTCTCCCTTGCGGCTTTAGCAATAACCTGCCCGTGGGCTTACAAATCATTGGCAAGGCTTTTGCTGAAGAAACAATCTTAAGGGTCGCGTTTACCTACGAGCAAAATACTGATTGGCATAAGAAAAAGCCTCAGCTATAATAAGGGCATCTTGAAAAAAACATTAAATAATATTTTCAAGCTCTTAATTCTGACTTTACTCCTCTCCTTTGCCTTTAGCCCTGTTGCCCTGGCTAAAGAAGCGGCCAAGGTTGATCCTAATAAATGGGATGCCTCATATTTTCCTGCCATCGAGGGGGAAGTCCAGGGTCAAGCCTTGCAGGGGGTTGAATCAGTCCAGGTCAACAACCAGGCTGTTCTCCTTGATAAAGATCTGACCTTTAAAACCGAGGTCAAACTTGAAAAGGGCCAAAAATATTTAGTCATTAAAACCCAATATAAGGGGATTGTTTTTGTTAAAAAATATCTGATCGTTCGCCATCCCGGCATAACAAAACCATTTAAAATTAAGCTGGCCCAAAACGATTTCCATAGTTTAGTTAAAAAAGTTATTCCTTCAAAAATAAAGATGACGCAATTGGAAAAAAGTGTCCCCAAAATACCGGTTAAGCCTAAGATCATGGAAAAGTGGGTCGGCTTTGAATTGGTAGCCGAGCTAGAGCCGGGGCAACTGTTGATTGTAGAAAAACAAGGGGATCGCTACTTTGGCTATATATACTCTGTTAAAGAAATGGTTTGGGTTTCCATTCAAGAAATAAGCTATTTAGAATTCAAAGAACTCCTGGACAAAGGTCTGATCCCCTCTTCATTCGCTCGGAAAACCAGCTCCTAGAATTCCACTCTGTCAGCTTTTCGGACAGCACTGTACGAAAACATAGACACTTTCCCTTGTTTTCTCCTCGGATTAAGCTGGCAAGAACATTGCTACAAATCAAATAACCAGAAAAGGAGGGTCCACATATGAATAAAGGAAGTTGGGATAAGGGTGTAGATGCCAGTATGGAAAATGGAGATGGGAAGATAGAAGCTGGGAAAAGAAATCCAATTAAAAGTTATAAAGATCTGGAAGTTTACCAAGTTGCCTATTGGGCTTCAATAGAAATATTGCTTAAAATTATTCCGAAGCTACCAAAAGAAGAAAAGTTTGACCTTGCCGATCAACTACGCAGATCCTGCAAGGCCGTTCCCAGATTGATTGCGGAAGGTTATGCCAAGAAACACCAATATAGAGGCTTCCACAAATATCTGGATGATTCTATGGCTGAAGCAAACGAGACATCGGTTAGCTTATGCCAATGCAAAGACGCATACCCAAAATACATAGATCCACACTTGTGCGAAAAGCTAATCTCTACTTATGACCGAGTAGGTAAACAGTTGTTTCGGCTGAGACAAGTTTGGAAGGACTTTCGTTCAAGACAAAACTGAACTAGAAAGCAGAAATAGGGTTTTAGGTGCAGACGGCAGTATAATATTTAGAAATTAGAAGTTGGGAGCAGGGTTTAGAGGCCGGTATGGATAGTGGAAAATAGAAATAGAAGATGGACTAATCCAGCTTCTATCCTCAACAGCCAAAATCCATACTGGCTTCCAAACCCAAAACCCCCTTTCCATACTGGCATCTATTCCCAATACCCAATTTCCATACCGGCATCCACTCCCAACTCCCAACATCTAACATCATACGTTGCCCCATATCACCAAATATCATATAATTAATCCATGAAATACGAAACCATAATCGGCCTGGAGATCCACGCCCAACTAGCCACTGAGAGCAAAATGTTCTGTGGCTGTTCAACCAAGTTTGGTGCAGAGCCCAACTCAAACATTTGTCCGGTTTGCACAGGGCAACCAGGCACTCTCCCGGTTGTTAATAAGAAAGCTTTTGAGCTGGCGATTAAAACAGCCATTGCCCTTAACTGTAAAATTGAACCACAATCTATTTTTGCCCGTAAGAATTACTTCTACCCTGACCTCCCTAAAGATTATCAAGTTTCTCAATATGAACTTCCACTCGCAACTGGTGGCTACATTAATGTTGAGGTTGACGGGGAAGTTAAAAAGATTGGTATTACTCGAGTACATTTAGAAGAAGATGCCGGCAAACTGGTTCACCAGGGAGCCGCCCAGATTATGGGGGCCGATTCTTCGCTTGTTGATTACAACCGAACCGGCACTCCGTTGATGGAAATTGTTTCTGAGCCGGATATTCGCTCACCCAAAGAAGCTGCTGCTTACATGCAAACTATGGCTAACCTCTTACAATATATAGCAGTGTCTGACGCCAAGTTGGAAGAAGGCTCTCTACGCTGCGACGCTAATATTTCTCTTCGGCCTATTGGACAAAAAGAGTTTGGGACCAAGTCAGAATTAAAGAATATGAACTCTTTTAAAGCGGTGGAAAAGGCCCTGATCTACGAAGTAAAACGGCACAACGAAGTAGTTTCTGAGGGGGGGAAGATCGTTCAAGACACTAGATTTTATGATGAGAAAACCGATACCACCAAAGGGATGAGAACCAAAGAATTTGCTCATGATTATCGTTATTTTCCAGAACCAGATTTAGTCCCTGTCGAACCTTCGCAGGAATGGGTGGAAGAAATAAGGCAAAGCCTAGGTGAACTGCCCGCGAATAGAAAGGCTCGATTTATTAAAGATTTTGGACTAACCACAGACGATGCAGGACTATTAGTTTCTAATAAAGCCGTGGCCGATTTTTTTGAAGAGGCGCTTAAGCTCCTCAACAATCCCAAAGCCATTGCCAACTGGATTAACGGAGAGCTAACCGCTTATTTAAATGAGCACAATCTTACTATCACCCAAGCCAACATCTCTCCAGCTAAGCTAGTGGAACTCATTCAAGCCATTGACCAGGGCACAATTTCCGGAAAAATAGCCAAAACTGTTCTGGTTAAAGTTTTGGAAACCGGCAAATCGGTCAAAGAGGTTGTGGCGGAATCAGGGCTGACTCAAATGAGCGATGAGGGTGAACTGGTAAAAATTATCCGGGACGTAATCAAAAATAATCCCAAACAATTGGAACAATATAAGGGTGGCAAAACCACTGTGCTAGCTTTTTTTGTCGGTCAAACTATGAAGGCCACTAAGGGCCGAGCCAATCCTGGCATGGTTAACAAATTATTAAAACAAGAATTAGGCTAACCACTAAACCGAGAAATACTGTGGGGAACCAAACCATCCTGTCCACACAAATAGAAAGTTACAATTACCTTACCAATTGCCTTGGCCGACAAGTTTATATTGTTGGTTAGAAAGACCAACTTTTTGTTGGTTGTTCGGTCGAAGTAAACAATCCTGCGGATTTTTTCGTGATAATTTTGTTTTGCGTAGTATGCAGTCAACACCCCTATTTGGTCGCTCTTTACCCCAGTTGATTTTTTCGTTGGTCGGGGAAAGATCTTCCGGAATTTGGTATTCTTTTTGGCGCGCGTCACAAAAAATGCTGGTGTTTTGTGAATGGCATAAAGACGTCCAAAATCCAAATATCCGCGATCCATAATGTAAATTGCCGACGATTCCAGCGTCAATTCGTCCAGGATTTTTACATCGTGCACGCTGCCGGGTGTGATAATAACTGTTGTTGGAATGTTGCCACGCAGATCTAAGAGAGTATGTAGTTTCACTGCTGCCTTGGTCTTGCGAAACTTGGCCCAAGGAAAAAGAGCTAGGCATAAATCGATAACCGTAGAATCCAAAGCATAAACTGTATTGTCCAGTTCCAAGCCAAAATCTTCTCCCGCATACAACTTTCTCGCTTCCTGAATTAAAACTTGAGCAAAATCTCTGTATATCCGCCAATCTCGAATACTGTTGGCATTGGCCAAAGTATTTCTGGCAATACCACTTTGTAACCAGGTATTGTGTAATTTTGTTTTCATGGCCCGCAAGCACGTTTCTATATCCCGCAAACTTTCTCTGTCTGTTAACTGGGCAAAGGCCATACATAGATATTGATTCCAACATGAAAACTTTTTCACTTTGCGATTGCCATGATAACGTTTCACGCACTGACGAAAATCGTATCGCGAAATGAAACCCATAATCTGAGCGAACAAAGTCGTTCCAATATTCATATGCCATTACCTCCGGGGGTCTACCCCGAAAAGTATGACTACGACTTCTTTTTGTTTTCAAGGTCCTACAAACCATAATCCCTCTACATCCCTTGATTATCAAGCATTACAGCGTTTTTACTCCTTCAACGTTGGGACAGCAGTGTTATTATGTGTGTCGGGATCCCGACTTTACGTCGGGACAATGTGGGGTGGTACCTAATCCTGGGTTGGTTAATAAACTACTGAAGCAAGAGCTAGGCAGTTAGATCATCAAACAAATGTTCTCTCTGCTCGGCGGAAGCTAACCTTTGCTGATCAGAAAAAGCTTCTTCCATCAAGGCTCTATTTACAGTTGCGGCCTCTGCAACATTGCCTCTTCTATAACGATCCATTCCCCTTTGTGCAAACTGGTCAAGAAGATGTAATTGTTGGCCCAAATCATTTTTCCAATCCCAGTAATAATCATAATCAAAAAAGCGGAATCGCTCTGGATCTTCAAGCAAGTGAACAAAATCTCGTCGCACCTGTGTACCAGGAAAAGGAGCCAAAGGAATGACATTGGCGGCAATATCAAGCTCATCACTTGCTAGGGATAGATACCTCTCCATCTGGTCAAACATACGCTGAATAGAAGTAGCTGTCTCAAAAGGAGTAATAACATAAGATAAGGTGACTCTAAAATAACACAGGGGGTTACCCAGTTGCCTTTTGAGCAATTCAATAAAATTGATAAGAGCCTTCTCTTCTGCTTCAAGACACGCCTTATCTTTAATTTTTCCACGATGACCTCTAATCCCTATTAACTGAGCAATTCTAGGGCTGGCAGTTTCTGCCCCCACAAAAAAATCATTGAAACCAATATTAATTGCCCGCTTGATAGTTGCCAGGGCACCTGGATCAAGCAACAAAGATGGATCAAAGGAGGCGTTTTTAGTAGTAATAAAATCACCTGGTGCTTCAATTTTTTCTAACAGTTCAAGCAAAAGAGGGTTTTTTCTAAGAAAAGTATTAATATTATAAAAACCAATATGCCCATATTGAACCGCTTCAACCATTTCCAGTAAGCTTTTATAAAGAACCTTTCGCGTAAAACCTAACCGCCCTTTATTGGCAGAGCAGATTCCGCAGCCATGGGAACAGGCATTTTCAGTAATTGTTTCAATAATGCCATTGCCTTCAGCAAATTTGAGCCGGGGCACACTTAGAAGCCTGGGGTAGACACTTCGCTTTACCCCAACAATTTGATCTCTGTTCTTTGAATGAAAAAGACCCCTAGCCTCTGCCTCTCCTATTTTGGCTGCATAACGACAGATAAACTCAATAAAAGATTGGCAATGCCCGGTAAAAACAACATCGAGCCCATCATCAAGACCAATTTGAACAGTATCCCTATAAGGCTTGCCACTTGCGTCAACTAGTTGTTCCCTCACAAAGTGAGGACCACCAGCCACAAAAAGTGCGCCAGGAAAATTTTCTTTTAAACGAGCAATTAAAGGCGGCAACTTGTAATAGTCGTGAGTATTAACTGAAAAAGCAAAAATATTTAGCCGGTCCGAATGAACAGACGCTTCAAGTTGGGGTAAAACTGCCCGCCAGATATCTTCAGGTCTACCAGATTCTATCGGACGATTAGGAACAAAAGAAAGGCTGTAAAAACCCTGCTCATTTAAGCCCACACGAATTGTTTCTAGGGCCAGATTGTTTTTGCCCGCATGAGCACCACGATATTGTTGGTCCCCGCGCAGATTAAAAAGATGAACACGAAGGTTTTGGTTTGTTCTCATACAAAAGTTGCTTCTTTAATATAGTTTGCGCCAACGGTGAGCCCATCCATAAAAACCAAACAGCCTTGGTTTTCTGGTTTAGGGGGTTCTTTAACTATGCCTTGATGTGTTTTTTCTTCATCAACAGGAGCAGCTTTTTCATAAGTAACCGTGATTTTCGTACCCATTTTAATTTGGAGGCGTTGTTCTAAGGCATACAGATAAGCACTAGTATCTTGCCGCATCCTTTCTCCAATCATAACCCCATAACTGGTCCTTTCCACCCGTATAAGATCAAAAATATTTATCCTTTTATGCCCTCCACTAAAAACTAGGCAATAACCATTAGCATTGTTTGGCAAAGCTGCTACTGTTGCGGTAATTGTGAAGTTTTGTTTTTTTTCACCAATTGCATAATATTTAATTACCACGTTTTCTCCTGGCTGCAATGTTCTCAACTCCTTAGCCGGAGCCTGCTGCCAAGAACCTCTTTTAACCTCCCTCCCTTGCTCTGTCCTGTCAACCCCAATAATTCCAGCTTGTCCCGGAGGGAAAAAAGCCCCCCTATAAACATTGCCAACAACAGGTACAAATCCCTGGGCCAAAAATCCACTAAAGGCATTATCCAGAGTGGTTAAATCAGTTTGAACCGTATCAAATGGTCCATTATTTCGTCCATAAAACCCTGGCCTCTTATCAACAACACTTACTCTCCCTTCACCAATTGAAGCAATTCTTGTTAAATAACTATTTCGTGCAAAGCCTGTTGTTCCTATTCCACACCCACCACCATGATTTTTTCCATCTACGGCAACACCAAACCCCCTATAACTCTTATCCCAATCAAAAATTTCTGTCAGATCATCAACTCGACTACCAAATCTTTGCCCCCCTGGCCCATAATCCAACATCATAAACTCACAGCCAAAACCATTTTCTCTCCATAAATAAACTGCTTCTCCCAAAGCATGCTGGATTACGTTGGCATGAACCCCCTCATCATATAGATACCAAGTATCAAAATATTCTCCAGAAGCTGGTGGATGCTCGTTTGTAGTCGTATTCCCTTTAAAAGGCTTGCTTCTAAATCCTTCAACATATAACCCATCCCAACCTTGCAATCGACCTTCACAAATCAGAGCATCGCGAGCAGCTATGCCTTGAACCCAAAGCTCAAAAAGGGCCTGCTTTTGATTGACCTCTTTTTGCTCAGCAGGGGCCAGGGGCTTAGCCAAATAAGGATGTTGCTCCTCTGGTTTATAACCTCGATATCTTGGTTCCCCGGCTCTTATTAGTTTAACCATAGATGTTCTCCATGCAAATATATATCCGACAAAAAAAATAAAATTTCACCCTGTTTAGCTGTTTTTTGCTATACTTTAATCATGAAACGCATCGGTATTATGGGCGGGACCTTTAACCCTATCCACAACGGCCACCTGGCTTTAGCTAAAGTTGCCTTAGAAGAATTTGCCCTGGATAAAGTTATCTTTATCCCCTCAGGCACCCCACCACACAAAAGGCATCAAGAAGTTATCGATAAAGAAGACCGCTACCAAATGGTTAAACTGGCCATTAATAAAATTAAAGGCTTTGAGGCTTCCAGAATCGAGCTGGAACGCCCCGGGTTCTCTTACGCTGTTGATACCTTTAGTGATTTAAGAAAAAAATGTGGGAAAGCCTGCAAACTCTTCTATATTATGGGTTTGGATTCCATCAGTGAAATCCTGGACTGGAAAAAACCTTTAGAATTATTTAAATTATGTGAATTCATTGTTGGCACCAGGCCGGGAACTAAGATTAGGACCTTTAAGCGTTTAGTCAAATTCCCCCCTGTTCAGCAAGAAGTAGATAAGATACACTTGATGGAGTTAAACGAGAATATTTCGGCTTCTGAGATAAGAGAGAGGGTTAAAGCTGGCCGGTCAGTGAAAAAAATAGTTCCAAGAGTAGTGGAAAGTTATATCGGGAGACACAAACTTTACACATGACAATTCCAAAAGCTAAAAAAACAAAATTAAAGAACGGCCTAACCATCTTAACCGAAGAGATCTCCTCGCTGCGCTCGGTTAGCATGGGCATACTGGTTGGCACCGGGGTTGGCAATGAGCTAACGGACGAAGGGGGCATTTCCCATTTTATTGAACACATGAACTTCAAAGGCACTAAGCAACGCTCTGCCTTTGAAATCGCCCATGCCCTTGATTCTGTCGGCGGCAAAATGAACGCCTACACCAGCAAAGAATTAACTATGTATTACGCGGTAGTCTTGGACAAACATATTGATACGGCCATTGATGTTTTGAGCGATACATTACTTAACTCCGTTTATGATCCCAAGGAAATGGAGCTGGAAAAAGGGGTAGTGCTGGAAGAGATCAAGATGTACGAAGATTCCCCCGATGAATTAGTTCATGATTTATTTGCGGAGAAAATCCTTCATGGCCATCCTTTAGGCAAGCCAATCCTAGGCTCTAACGAAAGTGTTAAATCTTTAAGCCGAGAGACTATTCGTGAATACTTAGACAGGTGGTATGTGCCGGAAAATACTATTGTCTCCTTGGCTGGAGCAATCCCCAAAGACACCGCTAAACGCTTGGAAGAATCACTCGGCAACTGGCAAGGCAAACACCAGCCTCATGTGCCGGATGCCATGGACTTCAAGGGGAGTCTTAATTTAAAAAAGAAAAAGATCGAGCAAGTTCATCTCTGTTTGGGCGTTAAGGGGGTATCGCAGGTAGACGAGGATCGTTATCCTTACGCAATTCTAGATAATATCCTGGGCGGCAGTATGAGCTCAAGATTGTTTCAGGAAATCAGAGAAAAACGGGGTTTAGCCTATTCTATTTTTTCCACCTCATCACCTTACAAAAAATTTGGGGTGGCTTATGTTTATGCCGGCATTAGCCCCAAGAACCTGCAACAGGTAGTCGATTTGATTTTAAAAGAATTCACTGGGATGAAAAAAAATGGGGTTACTAAAGAAGAGCTCAATCGAGCCAGGGAATATTTAAAAGGCTCTCTGGTGCTGGGGCTCGAATCAACCTCCGCCCGCATGAGCTGGCTGGCCAAGTCACAATATTATTATGGCAAAACTATGACTATTGATGAGATTTTTGCCAAGGTTGATAAAGTTACCCACGACGACATAGTCAGAATGGCCAACAAATTCTTCCGCGATGAGTATTTAACTTTGGCGGTGATTGGTGATATGGACAAGTTGCCGATGAAAGAGCTATCCTGTTAGTTTTCCAATAATTGCCGTAAATACTGGTTGACATTCCATTATTTACTGGTATAATTTACTTATGTTTCAAAGAACACTAAATTTAGGTCAGTTTCATAACTCTTTATTCCTTTTTGGGCCTCGTCAGGTTGGTAAAACCTTTTTAATTCAGCATACACTTAGCCCAGCTTTATTTATTAATTTATTGGCACATAAGGAATTTTTACGTTACGGCAACGATCCTTCCCTGCTTTCACAGGAGGTAGCTGCTCTAAATATTACTGAAGGGGAAATCGTCATAGACGAGATCCAACGTTGTCCCGAGCTATTAAACGAAGTCCAGCTATTGATGGGAAAAAACTCCCGCCTAAAATTTATCCTAACCGGCTCAAGCGCTAGAAAGCTTAAGCGTGCTGGTGTTAACCTTTTGGGCGGCCGGGCAATTACGCTCCACTTGCATCCCTTAACCCATGAAGAGCAAAAAGAACAATTTGTCCTTGAGGACAACTTACGCTTTGGCTCAATTCCCAGCATTGTGCTGGAAAGCAAAGCAGAAGACAAAATCCGTTTATTAAAAAGCTATATTGAAACCTACCTAAAGGAAGAGATCCAGCAGGAAGCTCTAACAAGGAACATTCCGGCTTTTGCCAAGTTCCTGGAATTGGCTGCGCACGAAAACGGTAATATCCTAAATTTCCAGGGTATTGCCAGGGAAATCGGGGTACATTCAAAAACCATTAAAGAATATTTTCATATCTTAGAAGATACCCTCTTGGGCTTTTTATTTACAGCTTATACTAAATCGCCACGCAAAAAACTAGTTTTACATCCTAAATTTTACTTGTTTGACCGGGGAGCTACCACAGCTTTACGGGGAGAGACAGCTAACAAGCTAACCACAGGGACTTCTTCTTATGGCCAGGCTTTTGAGCATTTTATTATCTTAGAAACAAAAAGGCTCCTGGATTATAGGGAGCGGCAAGCCAAATTAAGTTTTTTCCGTACTTCTGACGGCGCTGAGGTGGATCTAATTTTGGAATTAGGCCAGGAAATCTGGGCCATTGAAATAAAATCTTCGACTGCGCCTGATTCGGCTGAAGTTCGGGGCTTAAAAAGTTTTATCAAAGACCACAAATACACCAGGGCTCTTTGCGTTTGCCAAACACCCAGACCCTATAAGAAAGAATACATTGAATTCATCCCCTGGAAAGAATTCTTAAAACAATTGTAACTTTTACCGGTGATATGGACAAGCTGCCGATTAAAGAGATTGGGTGTCAAGTCTTTATTCTTTACCGTCTTTACACACCCTGCTATAATAACATTATGCTTAAAGTACAAATTAAAAAATTGGCCCATGGCCTCGATGTTCCGGCCCCCAAATACATGAGTGACCACGCAGCTGGCATGGACATGTATGCTGCGGTTAGCGCAGAAACAATTATTTCGCCTGGGGAGTGGAAATTAATTCCCACTGGTTTTGCCATGGCAATTCCAGAAGGCTTTGAAGCTCAAGTCAGACCACGATCAGGCCTGGCTTTAAAACAAGGGGTAGGAATTCTGAACACTCCCGGCACTGTTGATGCCGATTATCGCGGAGAAGTTGGCGTAATTTTAATGAACCACAGCCAAAAAGATCTCGTCGTCAAACGTGGTGATCGCATTGCTCAGATGATAATAAATAAAATTGAACGAGTGATTATTGAAGAAGTCTCTGAATTAGTTGACACTGACCGTGGAAGCGGCGGTTTCGGTCACACCGGAGTCTAAAAGGAGGGGCAATCATGACAAAAACACGAGTTTTAGTTAACGGCGCTAAGGGGAAGATGGGGAGCGAAACAGTTAACGCTATCAACAACACGGCTGACCTGGAATTAGTCGCGCAAATTGACCTGGATGATGATTTAGCCGCCAGCATCAAAGAGTGCCAAGCTGAAGTGGTGGTCGATTTTACTCATCCTGATTCAGCTTTTAAGAATGTTAAAACTATTCTAGACTGCAAAGCCCATGCGATTGTTGGCACTACCGGCTTAACCCCAGCTAATCTAGCTGAAATCAAAAAACTCTGTACCAAAAATAAAGTTAACTGTATTGTGGCCCCGAATTTTGCTATTGGCGCGATTTTGATGATGAAGTTTGCCCGTGAAGCTGCACACTATATGCCGGAAGTGGAAATCATTGAATTGCACCACAACCAAAAAGCTGACTCTCCTTCCGGCACTGCCATAAAAACTGCCGAACTAATATTAGCGGATCGACAAAACATTAAACCAAAGGCTCCTAAAACCGTAGAAAAACTAAAACATGCCCGCGGCGCAGAGCTGGGAGGGATCCACATTCACAGCATTAGACTGCAAGGCTTTGTTGCCCACCAAGAAGTCATCTTTGGCGGACTGGGACAAAGCCTAAAAATCCGCCACGACTCCATCTCCCGCGAATCATTCATGCCAGGCGTAGTAATGGCTATTCGCAAGGTCAAGAAGCTAAAAGGGCTGGTTTACGGCTTAGAAAACCTGTTATAATATGCCCAAGTATTTTAAGCTTATCGCCGAGAACCGGAAGGCACGTTTCGATTTTGAGATCCTTGATACCTATAAGGCCGGCCTGGTTTTAACCGGGACAGAAATTAAATCGATCAGGTCCGGCCGGGTGAACTTAAAAGAGAGTTTTGGCCGGGTTGACAAGCAAGAAATCTGGATTTATGGTCTGCATATCAGCCCGTATGCCAGTGCCGATACGAGTAAAATTGATCCGGTGCGGCCCAGAAAAGTTCTTTTAAAAAAGAGCGAGACTCGAAAACTAATTAGTCAGGCGGCCGAGAAAGGTTTGACGATTGTCCCTTTAAAGATCTTTCTGGAAGGCAACTGGGCTAAAGTAGACTTGGGTTTGGCCAAGGCTAAAAGGAAATACGAAAAACGTGCAACAATCAGACGTAAAGAAGCTGAAAAGGAAATTGAAAAAGCTTTTAAAGGAAAAGTTCATGGCAGTTAAAGAAAAAAAATATACTGTGGCTGATATTTACAAAGAGGCCTCTGCTCTGCTGACCGAAGAGATGCAAGGCATTAAAAAACGACCACTTAGTGATGTCGAAAAAACAAAAATGGATAAGCTGGCTCAGCTTTTGTCTCAAACCGTCTTAAAGGAGATGAAAATATTATGATTATTCAAGGACCCGGTGGCAACACCCCACATATCCCTCCTCAAATCAATCCGAAAGAAGTTGGTAAGAAAGAAGAAAGTAGGCCGCAACAAAAAACCGGTGCTAATCAGGCTAAACCTACTGCGGCCAACTCAAACATTGGTCGTGGGCCTGAATTTGATTCTCGCGCTTTATCAGTACGCCTAGCCGCCTTAGCTACCGACGCCAAGAAAAAAGAGATTGCTCATGAAGATTTTGAGCGCATTTTAGAACAAGCTATTGCACTTACCGGCCTAAAAGATGGTCAAGCAGCCATGGAAGAAGCCAACAAGCGCCTACAAAAAGATATTGAAACACAATTGGAAAGAATCAAAAAGAGCAAAGACTTGATGGAAGAAGCTTCTGCCTGGCAAGGTTTTGCCGAGCTGCTAAATTCTATGGGAGAAGAACAAGCCGAAGCCTTTGTCTCCATGATGAAAGAATCTATCAGTGAACTTTGAAAATAAAATAGTGTTTGAGCTTTGGATTTACGCGCAGCGTTGGGGTTGTAAGGGTTTTGACGGGAAGATGCTGGGGCAATGATCGCGAGCCGAGGACGCTAACCTCTCCTCGTTAATCTCTTGTTAGCAAATTTTTAAATGCAGATTCTTTAGAATCGCTACGTGCAAGAGTTGACTGGTCTTTCGGCGAGAAAATCGTTGAAGCCATGTTTCCTCAAGCCGTACCTGCTCTTTCTTAATTTAAGAGCACGTTAGCCGTTTTCGTTGGTAGGAACGGGTTCTAACGTTATTATGCTAACTACTCACTTGCTCTTTGCTGTTTGGGTAGGTGGGAAAACTATACATCGGCTAGTTTAAGGGCTGCCACGCCTCGGGCCATCCCTTAGATGAATAATTAGCAGGGGCTACGCTCGTAGTGATTTTTGCAGCGGCCTTTTCGGACAGGGGTTCGACTCCCCTCAACTCCACTTTCACACAAACAGGGGTTCTCCCGACGAACATCATAATATTATAATAGTGTAACCGTCGGGATCCCGATATTACATTATTATATCTTAATAATGTCATCGGGAGACTCCCCTCAACTCCACCATTTTATTATTCATTATTTAATAGTTTTCTATCTTCTTTGGTTAGTAAGTAATTTTTCCTAGTCGAAACTCTTTTGCCGGTTTCTTTCTCCAAATTTTCTCTGGCGTCACCGGCAATTTTGCCGCCTTTTTGAGCTGCCTTCTTGTTCTGCTTAAAACCTTGCGTATCATGATTGCGGGTTATTTCTGTGGTAGAAGCTTCACCCAGCATTGAGAAAATCAATTCTAGATCGTTCATATGGTCGCGCAAATTCTCTCTTCTGAGGTTTTTAAACTTCTTATACTCTGAGGGGGTCATGCCAAAGATGGCTTTGGATATTTCAGCAGTTAAGATTGCATAGTCTTTCTGCTCTTTTATGCCACGTTTATTCCACTCATCAGTTAACTCTTCCCGAATGGCAATCCCCCGCATACGCTTCTCAATCCAAGCACCAGGATAGCCTTTGGCTTTGTATAAAGCTCGAGTTCGTTTTGTAGCTAGTTCGGGATCTTTTATTTCTTGTATTCGCTCATAACCAACTTTAGCCAGCCAGCGCTTGAAAGGCTCAGCCTTGGGAGAGGTTATTGATTGGATAATACGGAAAAGACCTTCTGTGTTGGCACAAAGCATCTTTTGCTTGCCTCCGGCTGTGTCTATAGAAAGGGTATGTACAATTTGTACCCACCCTTTCCTTAATTCCGGATCTCTCTGTTTCATCCTCTGTATGTACTGTTTGGAGTCCTTTGAATCAATAAGGGCTGAAACTACGTCTTGAATAACAAACCACCACTCGTTGTTGTGGATAGTCTTTCGTATTTCCTTCCCCCTAAAAATAGCAATCTTAGTGTTGTCCATAACCTAGTGCCTCCTTTTTTAACTAACAACCAACAACTGACAACAAACAACTATTACTAGCAATGTTATTGCCAAGCCCTGTCTTTATATTTCCTTCGTAATTCATGCTTTTTCCCAGATTAACTGTCCGGATTTTCGACACTGCCGTCTGGGTTTTCGACATCACCATCTCTATCATCCTTAAATAAGCAACACTTTTTGTATTTCTTGCCTTGGCTCAACCAACCCTAACTCGCTATCGTAAATATCCTGTTCGCGCGAGACACGAGCATAATTTGCCTTAAAGCTCTTTAAATCACCAAAGACATGATCATCAATAATACTAACCAGCCCATATAGTTCAAGAAGAGAATTTTGTAGAGGGGTCGCAGTCAATAATATTTTGGGAATTTTGGCTAAAGCCCCTTTTATTTCACGGACAATCTTATTACCTGATTTATACACATTTCTTAACCGATGCGCCTCATCAATAACCGCTAGATCCCATTTTGTCTGCTTGATATAAGCTGATTGGGATCTGGCAAAATGGTAGGAACAGATAACAATTACATCTTCTTGGTCAAACGGGTTCAAATTACCATTTTTGATATATTGATTAAAAGATTAAAACAAAGGGTAATTATTAGCCCTCGGCAACGCGGAAGGCACGGTCGACGTTGTACCGGTAGCTCGGAGGACAGTAGTAGCGATTCTCGCAGCGCAAAGAACGCCCGATTTGCGAACCCTTTTCATTATCCGCCATCCATTCCCATGGTTTATTAGCACTTAATATGCCTGCTTTCTTAGCATCTAAGAATTCGCTTTCTCTTGGTGCCCTCATTCCCTGCCAGTCCGCAAAACCAACCACGTCAGTTTCATAATTAACTCCCACTACTGCATCGTCAAGCTCGCCCTTGTGGTAAGGGCATCTAAGTCCGGCTTGTTCCATAGCAATAGCCCATTGCTCGTTAGTTACCTGTTTTCGACCAATTGACTTCCCTTCTCCAGCAGTGCTATTAGGTACCATTATCAACTCTTGCTCTGGCAGGCGTGTTCCCAACGCTTCTGCTAATTTACCTGCCTCTACAGTTTGACCCGCTTCTGTGGCTTCTCCAATCGGTTCCTCAAATAAAGTTGGCCGGCTCAAAAAAGGTTGCTCAAGCAGTGTTAACAAAAAGGCTTTTCTTGCTTCAGCTCCCATCTCTGTAAAAAATTGCTCGGCTCTTGTTAAAGCTTCTCTACTTAAACAGGCCTGGGCCAAAAGTTTTCCCAGTGAGTCAGGCGCTTGATCACCTAAATGTTTTTTAAGCACACCAAGACCAGCTGCCTCTTTTTCTGCGCGGCTGCCACTGGTAGTTGCCTGGGCTCTTTGAATCGCTCTTATCACTCTCGGTGGGGTACATTGAAATTCTCCTCTTATTGCTATTCCCATTTTTTGTCTTCCTCCTTATTTATACATCAAGACCTGGTCTCCTAAACTATTATCGATAAATCCCCCCCCCCGATTTCACTTTTTCTTTAAATTCCTGAAAATTGTTTTTGTGGCTCTGTATTACTTGCTGGGCAAGGGATACAGCCAACTCATGCGAAACAACTTTCTTTGACAACTTCCTTATCACAAAAAGGGAGGCAAAATTTAGAATCGGTTGGTTATTTAGCTTTCAAAGCGTCAAAAGAGGTCGAATAATCATTCCTCGCATTCCAGATCAAAAATCGTCTTATCCCATTATCTTCACAAGCCTTAATTTGTTCCAAAATATAGCTTGGCCCGAAGTTGGGCGACTTGAGATTAAAGCCCTGCAGCCAGGGCACAATTGCAACTGTCTCTCCAGACAACAATTCTTGAGTTTTTTTTAAGCCGGTGGAGAGGAAGTAATACGGGTGTTCCCCCGGATTGGCAAAATTGTCATAGCCATTATGAAAATGGGAAGGATAAAGCATCGGCGAAATCACATCCAGATATTGTGCCATTTGCCTAAAATCCTGACCCAGGGCTTCTTGGTCTTTATAAAGCTGCCAGGCCACGGCACCAAAAACATCGGCGGCAAGCGAAACATTGTATTTGCGCAAACGCTGCTTGGCTAATTTTAAAAACGAGCTAATAATCGCAACCCTGGAAAGCTCTTTTTGCTCAAAAGGAAAAATCGCCTGACTAGCAGCCCGATCAACAGGAAAGCGAATATAATCGAACTGGATTTCGTCAGCCCCACACAAAGCAGCCCTTTCCGCTAATAAAACCTTGTATAAATGAACTTCTTTTGAATAAGGATCGGCCCAATGTTCCTTTAAACCATCACGATAAAGTCCCCCACCCCCATTTTGAATAGCTAAATCAGGCCGAACCTTAGCCAACTGGTCATCTTTGAAGACGACCAGGCGGACTGTCACAATAAAACCTTCGTTGTGCAGCTTTTTGATCAGGTTAGTAAACCAAGGATTGGGACTAAGTAGAATATCTGGCTCAATCTTCTTACCTCTTAGTTGAGATAAAAGTTGCGGCTGAAGAAAAAAGTCACCGTCGACTACAATTGTGTTAATCCCACTAGCCTTAGCTTTTTGCCTGATACTATTAAACAATTGCGGCGTCTGGGCAAGGTGATGGGTAATATAAATCCCGCGCTCGGATTTTCTCTTGGTTCTAAAAATCACTTCATCAAAAGGCTGGAAAGACTCAAAAAAAATCAAGAGAAAAAATAAAATCAAACTTAAGATTAAAGCCCTAAAAGCTAGTTTTGGCACCCCCCAATTATAGCATGGCCGCGATTGACGAAGCTTTGCTTCTATGAGAAAATAAATCCGGAGGTAAATCAACATGGCTAAACCCCTAATTATGGTAGTGGACGACGAAGTTGATGTTGCTAACGCGATTGCAAATACCATCAAAGATACTGATCAGTGCGATGTAGTTGTGGCTAATTCTGCCACAGAGGCGATCGGACACCTTAATAAAAACAAACTTTTTTTTGGTCTTGGCGGCAACAAAATCAGATTGATCTTCTTAGACATTAAGATGCCGGAGATGGACGGCTTAACCTTTTTAGAAAAAGTACGCAAAGATTTTGGTGAAGATATCGGCATCAGCATGCTGACTGCCTGGGAAGACGCTGATAAGTGGGATAAAGCCACCTCCGGCTTTGTGGTCAACTACATTAAAAAACCCTTTAAAGCCGAAGAGCTATTAGAAACTATCACTAAGTTTTTTGAAGGCAAAGAAGGCAAAATGGTTTTAGAAACCTTTGAAAAACACATCAAGAAAAGAGAAGAATTCAAAGAAGGCAACGATCAGTAGTCCACTAGAAGACTAATTTAAAAGTTGTCCCCTTCCCCTCTTGGCTAGTTACTTTTATATCCCCACCATGAGAACGAATAATTCTGTAGGCAATTGAAAGCCCCAAGCCTGTGCCTTCGTGCCTGGTTGAGAAAAACGGATCAAAAATCTTTTCCTTAATATCATCAGGAATTCCCTTGCCAGTATCTTCAACCTCAGCCACAACACGCCCATCTTCAAGATAGGTTCGCAGGGTTATGGTGCCCTGATCAGGCATGGAATTCAAAGCATTTTGGATCAGATTTACAAAAACCTCCTGAAGCCCTTCGTTGTCCCCCTTAATAGGTGGGATCACCCGCAATTCTTTTTTGAGAACGATCCTCTTAAGAGGGACAAGCTCCAACGACACCTCAATCACTTCGTTAAGATTAACATCAACTTCTTGCTGGGGCTTATCTTTGGCCAGGGTCAGCATGCGATGGATGATACCGGTGATGCGCTCAATATGTTTTAACATCAAATCGCTGTATTGCTTTAAATAATCGGCGTCACGTGGCTGCTTGGTTAGCCGCTCTGTTTCCGTACGAATAACTGTTAGAGGATTACGAATCTCATGGGTCACGCCAGCCGTTAAAGTGCCGATTGAAGCTAGTCGGGAAGATCGTTCCAATTGCCTCTCCGTTGCTTCCAAATCGACCCTGATTTTTTCGTAGGAGCGGGTGTGGTCTAAGGAGATTGCGGCTTGACTAGCTAAAACCTCTAACAATTGCACATCTTCATCAGTATAGGGATCCTGAGACAACTTCGACCCTAAAACAAATAAGGCAATTAGTCTGTCCTCAAGCATACAAGGCACAACCAGTTGGCGATCCTTACTTTTTTCGTTGATAATTGGCTCACGTTTTTCAATTAAGCTGCCAACCAAAGGATCTTTAAAGCCTATCTCCTCGCCCGTCAAGACCGGAGCAAATATTTTTTTATCATAAGGCACATAACGACGAGACTCCCTTTGTGGATCAGAAAAAAACTCCGGTAAAAAAATGCGGGGATTATGAATTTCCACCACATCAAAGAAGGTCGCATACAAAACCTTCAAGATTTCCTCTAAAGATAGCTTGCGTCCTACTCGAATACTGGCCTCAGAAATTTCCTTATAGTAATCGTACTTACCGTGCAAAATCAATTTATCCGAAGTTGTTTGCACAAAGAGACGTATCGCTTGGTAAGTTTGGGTCAACATAATACCAAAGATAAAAGTAAAGATTATAAAGCCGAGGCCAATACGATCCGAACTATAATGGGCATAAGAAAAAAGCAAAAACAAATAAACTGCCGAGAAAAAGGCTGTAGTTATTATTTCTGACAATAAGCGACTGATAACCACAGAAATATCCAGCATCCGTTGTTTGGTAATGCTGTAGGCATATACCCCAACATGAAGAATGATCCCGAGATTGCCAACCAAAGCCAAATAGGCTGGGCCAAGACCAAAAGCTAAATTATAATTAAAACCCCCTAAAGAATAACCTAAAAGACTTGACCAGAAAATATTAAAAAGCTGGCGCTTGCGATTACCCTCAGCCTGCCGATAGCCCCAATAAAAGGTGTAAATTCCTAAAATACTGAGACTAAAAAAGTAGATCATAAAAGGCAAATAAAAGGGACCCGGATCAGTATAAAAGTTTAACCCAAACTTAGGGGTCGTGTCTGCTGCCAGATACGGGGTCAGGTTGATAAGAAAAAATAGCAGGGATATAAGATAACTGGAATAAATAAACTTTTTGTATTTGACATCAATCCCCAAAAAAGTAAAATTAAAGTGAATAAAGGTGGCGGGGATAAAAACAACCCCCATTAAACAGATCCGATCCCAAAACAGACCTAATGATTGGGTAGGAGAATTAATCATCAAAACTGAAAAGAGCGCCCACCAACCGACCACTATTAAATAGCGAGAAAAAGCTTGTTTGGTTGCATCACGAGGGGGACTCAAGAAGACAAAAATAGCCCAAAAAAGCACGGAGATACCAACAACTAAATATGAAGCACTATAAATATGCAAAAAACTAAAGCCTAACACAAGGTGATTATATAATGTATCGAGGGGTTTGACAATGTTAGGCTGCGAACAGGGCGATTGCCTTGATGTCTTCTATAGAAACTTTCTCTTGACCCAAACCAAAGAAATCATCTTCACCAAAAACATGGATTTCGTTTTCAGCAGTAACCCTATCAAGCTCTTCTACAGCCTCCAGCTCAACGGCTCCAATAGTGTCTTTTTTTAAAGTAGTTTTTACCCTCATAATTAGATCCGCCAAACAGGTAAAAACATAATCAGTTAAAGGAGTATGACGGTCAAAGCGATAACGAGGAAAAATTCCCTTTACAGGTGCCAACACTTTTAATACTTGAACATGTCCTTTTCTCTCTATGGAAATTTGCGGACAAACGTTAACAGGTTGGGTGTCGTCAACCACAAAGCAACCATCTTTTAAGTGTTCTGATTTAATAATTACATTGGGTGCACTACTAACCACAACTACAATATCGGCACCTTTAAGTGCCTCCACACTAGTAGATATTTCCACCGTTAGCCCTTCATATATTCCTTCCAACTCTTTTTTTAAACTATCTAAACGGGCAACTTTAGTTTTCTTCTCCATATCAACCAACAAAATGTTTCTCGCTCCATCAGCAGCCGCTTTTCTAGCCGAACAAGCCCCTGTTGATCCAGCAGCTCCAACAATAGCAACTATCGGTTCTTTGGCTGGTACACTAGGTTTCTTTTCTGCACGCACTGCTAAGATTGTTTCCCTTAATTTATTTACCATCTTAGAAATAACCAGTACAGTATAGGCATGGCCGGTTGTAACAGTCAGTCCAGCAATTTCCTCTTGGTCCTTGGTAATTTTATCTTGCTCCCCAGGGTGGAGACAATAACCGTAGTTAGAATAACGCGGCAGCAATGCCCCTAAGCCAATATATTCCACACCCCAACGTTTGGCTAATACAGCCATTCGAACTATTTTTTTCTGGGCTTGGTTCAGATCATTTTCCTGTTTTTTATTTTTTTCAACTTGAGCCTCGTGTTTTATTTCTGATTTCTCAAACATCCCTCGATCCCATCCAACACACATTAAGATACCCGTTTCTCCGTTCAAGGTAATTTCTGACAATCTAAAAGGGGGCAATCTTTTTAAAACTGCCTCACGTAAACCAAAAATATTTGGGACGATCTTAATCATGGGAAAACCATTAATAACATCTTGGAACTTGCGGGGATGAACACAAAAAGCAAACGAATATTTTTTATTGGCAACTTTCCGCCCTAACTTGGGAAAAGTTAGCATGAAAACATCCATTGCTATCGTCCTGAGAATCTTAAAAGGATTTCTTTTAACTTGTTGCAGGCTATCTAAATCCAAAACTAGCTCTTGTTTCCCCTCAGGACCAACTGCTTTAACACAAGCAGCCAAATCGGTCAGGGTTATTCTATTGGGATCAATTCTTTCAATTCTTAAGGCTGCGGCCTGTGACAAAACAACTTCACAGACACCAAGATTTCTGGCAAATTCCCCAACCTTTTCAACGGTTGCAGGTTGCAAAACGGCCAAGCTCCGAGCAGTCTTTCCTCTCAAAGTTACTTCATATTGTGTAAAAGTTGCCCTCAGATTTGCTACTTTTTGAGGGGTAGGCGGTCGATTTGCTTTCGGTACACGAGTTGCGCTCATTTTAATCCCTTTTTCTTATTTTATACCAAGTGGACAGATTGCTCTGCCCTGTATATATATCGACACGAATATTGCGCAATTTCATTTTTGGGGAAAAATAATTTTAGGGGTTAAGGGTTGAGTTCGATTGCAACCTCAATTTGATGTTCTGCTTGGAAGCTCTGCAACAGCGCTTGAACAACCGCTAATTCTGCCGTTTCCCTGTTAACAAAAGCAGTTAGTTTTTTGGCTCCCACAACCCTAACGCCAAAAACAATCTTTTCATGTAAGGCTGGATCTTTTGCTCCAAGAGCAAGAAAAGCTGCTGACAATTGCTGACGTTTCTCTATGATTCCAGATGTATTTAACATACTTAGATATTCATCGGGCAAGTCCTCTAGTCTTCCGCGATCCAACCACAACACAGTTCTGTTTTCTCTAACAGCCACATCACGGTGAGAAACTTCGACAATAGTAAGTCCTTTTTTCTTTAATTCATCCAGCATATCTTCAAACTCTCGGGCAAAACCAACATCTAAGCTCTTGGTAGCTTCGTCAACCAAGAGAATTTCCGGATCAAAAGCCAGGGCCCTGGCAATAGCCACCCTAGCCTTCTCTCCACCACTTAAGTTGTCGACTTTTTCAGCTTGCAACTCTTTTAAATCCATACTTTCTATAACCTTATTAGCTTTTTCTTTTGCTTCTTTAACTGAAGTTCCCTGTACCGCTCGCAAAGCAAATTCAATTGTTTGTCTGACAGTTAAATGGCTGAACAGACCTAGGTCTTGAGAAATAGTCGCCAGTTTTAGTTTTTTTCTGGCGGCTTGACGCTGGGATGGTTTTACCAAGCCAGAAATCGTTTGTCCATTAATGACAATTTCACCCTGAGAAGGTTGCAAGAAACCACCTAATAATTCAAGCAAAGTTGTTTTTCCTCCACCAGATGGACCCATAACCACTACAAATTCTCCTCTTTTAATAGATAAACCAGCTATGTTTAAGACTTGCTGTGCAACCCCGTCTCTCCCTAAGTTTAAACCAACATTTCTTAAGCCAATATATGATCCTGAAGCTTGCTCTGACTCTGTTGCTAGGGCTTCTCCTATTATTGGCACTTTAGGATATTGTACGAACTTGCCAATCCCTGCTCGTAAGAAACCGTAAGCTAAAACTTGCACCGTAACCCAGGCAATTAAAGCGTGGATATAATTATTTTGACCATAAACCTGGTAGGATAAAGGAAACCCTAAAGCCGGGCCCCCTTCTGTCATGCCAACAGTCGCCAAATCAACGCCAACCCTATTCAAATATTCTCCCCAGGCCAAACCAAGGCCGGTATATAATGTTGAGCCACCAAGAATGGCCGCCTGATATTCACGTCTAATAATCTTGCCAATTTCAGCAGGAGTCATACCTAAACGCGACATGCTGTGAATCTCTTCTTCTCGTTCAGACAAACTTGAAGAAGCAAAAGAATAAGCCCCAAAAATTGACATTAAACCAATGACTAGGGTAGTGATTATTTGTAAAGTTCTGGCACCTCGATCCAATTCCCTGAGATAAAAGCTCCTGTCTGCAAAAGTGCTCACTTTAAATTGCGGATGCTTGGCTTGTATCCTTGCTGCTATCACAGCGGGATCCATTGAATCAGGGAAAGTACAATCAAGCTCGGTCATTATTAAGTCTTTCAAAACCGGATTAGTATCATCAATCTTGTCTAATAAACATAGAGCCAAACCATATGGGCCATAAAGGGTTCCGCTGTTATAGGGATTTTCACTGTAAACTGGATGTAGGGTAACATCTGCCGCTTCAGGATTAACGCGCGTATTTCGAGGCAATAAGGCAGCAGGCGTCCCAGGCTTTATTTTAAGTTCCGCAGCTAAATCAGCCGAAATCGTCACTGTTTGAGTTGAGCCAAAGTCATACGGCTTTCCAGAATTGTCTGGTACAGTGGTTCCGTCTTGAGCCTTAGTCGGCAAACCAGGGAAAACCGTCCTGGCATTAGGCCCAAAAGCAGCTAATTCCCTTGTTACCTCAATCCCTCCTGGGAGTGCAAAAGCAACCCGCTGTCTAAGCACTGGCGTACAAGTCATTCCCGGCAAGAGAGCAAAACCTTTGCCTGGCACAAGCCCAAGTTGTGACATGGTAAAAGTCTCTTCTGGGATCCGATACATATCATTAACAGGGTCCCTTGGCTTACCTGCTGAAACAGTAATCTTAGGGAGCCTACTATCGGCTTCATGCTCTGTAGCGGTTTTCTTAAAACCCTCGTACCAGGGATTCATCAACAAAAGGATTAAAGCCCCTAAAGGAAAAGCAAAAGCTGTTAAAAGATAGCGCACAAACCCACTTTTAAAATTGGCCGCTGACCAATCCATGTTTAGACGCTCTTTTTGATCCAAAGTTTTGAGCCTAGAAGGTCGAGTCCTAGGTTGTCCTTGTGACGTCTGACCTTCTCTTCTGTCGGCCCTTCTTCTCTCGCCAGCCTGATTTCTTCTATCAGGTCGACTTCTTCTTCCCGTAGGCGATTGATGATCTATTCTTCTGGTCATTTCTTCCTTACGGCTAAGCCAGTGGCTATGCCTCCTCCTGTAATTAACGATAAAGCAAAAACTGCCGCTCCATAACGTAAAATATCCCATCCACCACGTGGATAAATTTTGTAGTCAACTAACAAAGGACCCAAAACCGAGTCAAATTGCATGCCAAGATTACCGAAGACTAAATCAAACACAACATAAGATAAGGCCATTCCGCCAGCTGTGCCTAATCCTGTAACAACTGCGTTACGGGCAAAATACTCTGCCCAAATATCCAAGCGGCTAGCACCCAGCATTCGCCTTAAGTCCATTTGCGCTTTTTCGTTCTGGCCCATTTGGCGGGAAATAAAGAAAGCCAAACCACCCATAGTAAAAAACAAAACCGCAGACAACAACTTAACATCAAAGAATTCTAAGTAGCCTTTACCATTAATATAGCCGATGTCTTCACTAAAAGAATCTACCGACAGATTAGAATTTTTGGGGATTTGAGCCCTTAGCTGAGCAACAAAGTCGGCAATCTTTTTCAAATCAGCCCTGTTTTTAGGAATAAAAACACATTCTGTAAACTGTCCCGGATCAAGATCAAGTAGTTCTCTAATTGTGTCTGCATTCATATAAATAGTGCGTAATAATTCTTCGTTGCCAATCATAGTGCCAGCCAATTTACCTTTAAACCACTTGGGTAAACCGCCTGGTTCAAAAACCTCCAGTTCCAAATCATCACCAACTTTTTTACCTAACGAGTTAGCCCTCTCTTCCCCCAACACAATATTGCTACCAGTTAGATCAACCGTTCCAGCACCAACATGGGTATCTAGGGGATATGGATCGCCTGGGGTTAAACCAACCAACCTAGTAGTGGTTGAGGTAGGTCCGGGCGTCAGATTGGCTAACAAATCAAAACGACAAAAAACCTCTGCCGGGGTTATCATGCCAGCAGCTAATTTCACAGCTTGCTCCTTAGTTACAAGATAATCAAGGGTATTGCCCCCCATTCTTCTTTGGCGATCATCTTGCAGGGATACCGCTCTCATAGTAGAGTGGTTATCTTCTAAATTACCAACATATCCATTGGCCATAATACCAACGCAAGCCATCATCGCGGTTACTCCTAAAAGAGTAGAGACAGAATACTTAAGACTGTTCTCTCTTAACCCTGGGACAAACGGCTGGGTCACAGCCAAACGACCAATATTGAGCATTCTTTGTAACTGGCTACCATGAGGGCTTAAAATCAGAGGCTCATCTGTAGCTTGCTCATTTATCCTAGCTAAATCATCTATTGATGCTACTCGCTTATCTTCAAGTTGTACTTTGGCAATATTCTTTGGTGCTACCACTCGTTCTAAAGCTACAGGATGGTGAGTCACTAAAATAACTGTTTTTCCAGCTGCCCTGAATTTTTCTATGATCTCAAAAACCATTTTTGCATTAACGGCATCTAAATTAGCGGTCGGTTCATCGGCTAAAATAACAGCTGGATCTTGCACCATCAAACGAGCCAAGGCCACCCGCTGTCTTTCCCCACCACTTAACTGTTTAACGTTTGCCCTGATCTTGTCCCCTAATCCAACAGCTCTTAAGGCCTCTTCTGCTTTTTTAACAGCTTCTCCTGGCTTCATCCCAGTAATATCAAGGGGTAACATAACATTGTGTAAAGCCGTGCCAGGGTCAAGCGTTGGGTTCTGGTCTATTTGGCCAATGCCGCGACTGCGCAAGGCCCCAAGCTCTTTTGGGCTAAAATTATTTATATCTCGATCACCGATCTTAACAACAGAATTTTCTCCCAGCACAAGCTGCTTGCTCAAAGAACGGGAAATTGCTCGCAAGACTGTTGATTTACCAGAACCATTGATTCCCAATAAAGCAGTGATCATGCCAGGACAAGCCTGAAAACTCACGTCATCAACAATAGTTACAGCTGGCTTAGGCTTTCTATTCGCCCTAACCCTTTTAACTCGTGTAGAACAAGTTAAATGCTCTACCCTAACGGGAACTCCCTTCATTGCCATCGATCTTTAGCTTCCTTTACAATAATTTGCTTCTGTAGTAGAAGCCTCCTCTTTTAAATCACCAAGAGTAATATTCGTCGTTGATGTACGCCAACAAGCAGTAATATCATAAGAATATGGAAAGGCTCTCTTAGCGAAAGGCTTACTTTTAACAGCCATAACCTTATAGGGTTTTCTAGTATTTTTAGTATAGAGACGTATCTGCACCGGAACATTTTTATTGGCATCAACAATCATCTCTCTGCGTCGATAAAAGCCTTCTCCGTTTGCTTTCTTTTTGAGCATAATATGATAATATTTATTGCCTTGAGATGTAAAAGATGTAAACTTTTCAACATCATAGTTAGCTAATAAATTTAAACTATCCAACATATCCTGGGGAGAATAATCCGTATCAAATATTCCCGTGTTAACACCGGGCAAAGCACTAAAACTTGGTTGATTGGGGTCTTTTTTAGAAAAAGCCTGATCCCTTTTTGTAATCACAACCCCAGCTTCTCTCCTTGATTGCCTATTATCCTTCAACTTAGTACCAAATTTGGCACAGCGAAAATCATCCTTGCCCCCCTGCAAGGAAACCAAACGAGCGGTCCATGATTTATTTCTCCCATCTTTGTTAAAGCCAATATACAAATCAGCGCTATACTTGCCCAAATTGAAATTGTTCTCAATTGCAGAAATTATCGTTCTTTGTGTATCCGGGGAAACTGCAGCCCCAGAAATCGTCGAAAAATCTGTAGAACATCCAACTTTAGCAACATCAAAATCGCCCATTTTAATTACCTCCTGAATATTGAATTTTTACATAGCCTTGGTTAGTCCATCCGGGAACTGGAATGCTTCGATCTGC
The DNA here is from genome assembly GCA_001771545.1 of candidate division WOR-1 bacterium RIFOXYB2_FULL_42_35. Lineage (GTDB taxonomy): Bacteria > Margulisbacteria > WOR-1 > O2-12-FULL-45-9 > O2-12-FULL-45-9 > XYD2-FULL-41-8. Next base: position 28,875 of record MEUC01000026.1, read on the forward strand.
ATAGCGAAACCCTCCTTCAAGCAAAAAACTATCAGAAACCCGATATTTTACTCCGGCAGAAATAATCGGTCGTTCATATTTAACGAAATAATCCCCCTCTACTCCAAACTGTAAATCATCATTAAGAAATGTTGCTTCAACTCTAAGACTAGCAATATGTTGTGGCACCCCTCCGTTTTGGAGAATGTCTAGCCTGCTATATTGACCAGAAACATAAAAAGGCGAATCTGGTTTGTGGAGTTTAAGGCCGGCAACAATCTCTAGCTGATGCTCCTCCCCTTCTTTTGTTTGCAATTGACCCAAAGGGTTCGGGGCGGTAGCTGTTACTGGATCAGTAAAAGAAAAAGCTCCTTGCGCCCAAAAAGATAACCACCAAAAAGACCCCGTTGCAGATAAAGCAGTTTGGTGTCTTTGGGGATACTTAAATTTAGCTTCGTACGGGACATCCTTGTTGCCTGTCGGCAAAAAACTCTCTACCGTTGGGCTGGGCCAGGCAGTAAAATTATACAGAGCAGAAATTCTTAACCCGGCAAAACTAGGCACTTCAATTGTAGAAGAAAAAGAAAAATTATGATCGGTCTCAAAATCACCTGGTAGATCAAGGCTGACTGACTCTGCAGAAACAGGCAAACCCATCACTCGATCAAGACTATTAGAATCGAAATATATACTATTCTTCGGAGCAAAGGGGGAATAATAGGCATTTAAAGAGAGCTTATTCTCCCACACGGATAATCCAACAGACACTCCTGGCACAACTTTATTGCGAGCAGGAATAAATGGGTTAGCCAGCTCTTGAGCCATGGTAGTGATAATATAAAGAGGAAATTCTGTAATACTTTCTTGAACTGGGACATAACCGCCCTTAAAGGTCCAGTTACTTAAATAATAACTAAAGGAAGCCTGGCGAATACTAAAAAGCAAATCGAGGTAATGTTCCTTAGTTTTTCCCTCAATAGCAACCGGCAATTGCGAACCAACAAGGGTTAGTCCCTCAAAATCACGACGATACCTGGCAACAAGATCAAAGTTAAGAGATACTTCGCTGTTATCTCCGGTATATTTAATATTTAGACCGACCCGATTATCAATAGCAATCGTTCTCTGGCCAGAAACTCCAACATAAAGATCGTTAGAATAGGTTGTTTCAATAGGCAAGCTGTCTTCTTCTGGCTCAGGCAAACTCGGCACCTCTCCCATTTGAGCCACCAATCTCCTAAAACTGGACAGACCAGAACAATTTAAATCACCAATGCCACATCCCATAGTTATCTCCTAATGTCTTATCGGGCTGTATTTAAAGAAATTTCACTCTTTCTGGAGGATTTCCCAAGATTTTTTATCCCGGGATTTAGGCGAATTTAATGATCTAGGGATTAATCATCATCCTGGGATCAATCGTCATCTCGGGATTTTTCTACAACGAGGTCTTTTGGTAGATCTTAGCAGTCAAACCGGCAGAAGCAAACCGTCGGTTGGAAAATAAGCGGACTTGCCCTTCCATGAGTCTGGATAACAACCATTCGTTCCAGCGCGAAAGGGAATCATCACTGACATCTTTTTGATAATAACTCCCATCGTCTAAAGCCACGGTTAAATAATAGTCTCCACCGGTTGAAAGACCGCTTTGCAATATCCCCGGTTCGGTTAGCAAAGAGCCTTTTCTCTCCCGGAAGTGGAATTGGGCTACTTCCTGATTTAAACGCTGCATATTAAAAGGAATAACCATGCTCGCCCCTGCCGGCACGGTTTTTTCAAAATAATTCAAAACCTGCACCATATTCTCTGCAGGAATATTGGGAAAAAACATCGCATAAGCGCTAGGTAAAGAATAGAAAATCGGCACGATTATAATAATCAAAACAAAACTTAAAGCTCGTTTGTTCTTCTGCAGTAAGTTTTCAAACAAGCAAGAGAAAACTGCCGCAAAAATAATAAAGACAAAAGGAATAATTATATAAATCATTTGTGGTAGTTTTGCCTGCAAGGTCACGGTTGCCAGAACCAGGGCTGTCCAAACATAAATATATAATCGATTCGTGCCATGGTAGCGAACCGTCACAAAGGGAACGACTAGGGAAACCAGCAACAAAGCTCCCACCCAGGGAGAGAAGCTAAGATATTCGATAACGGCTTGGGGATAATATAATAAGTTTTGTCCCAAACCAACCACCTGCTCTCCACCGGAATACTTAAAAACCGTCTGAACCAACAGCAAGACTTTCCTGGAAAAGCTAAAAGAAAACCAACTGCCCAGCAGAACCAATAAGAAACCTAAAACTATCATTTTGCGGTAAGCCCACCAGACAAAACGCACAGCTGACTTTTCCCCTTTGCGGGAAAGTTGCATAGCCTCCATTAAAATTGGTCCCAGCTTAGCCAGAGTAACAATTAAAAAGGCCACAATCATAATGTAGGCATAAATATAATTGGTGAAAATTGACAAACTAATCAAGAACGCCAGGATAAAATACTCTAGGGTTATTTTCTTCTCTTCGCAGAGGGTGTAGGTATAAGCTGCAGCCAAGAAAAGTAGGGCACCAAAACCTTCAATCATATTTTCCGAGGCAAAACGGAGCATTAGCGGCGAGGTTAAGCCTAAAATAACCGCAATCATCCCAATTCTCGGTCCATTTTTAAAAGAGGTCTTGAGGGAAATAAGATAAACCAGGTAAAGGGAAGCAAAAAAGATGACCAAACTAAGAGAGCGAGCGGTAACATAACCGACGCCAAAAATAAAAAAGAAAACTGCCAAAATCCAGGAGTGTAAAAATGGCCAGATCATCTGGCGCTGGGTGTCGTGCCAAAAAGCCGGCCAGTCTAAACCTTGAACATCACGATAAACCCATAATCCATAAAGCCCGTGCTGGGCTTCTTCCTTGGTAAAGGCATCGCCAGCCATAATCCGATTGGCAAAAACCAAACCACCGGCCACTAACACAAGCAACAGCAAGAGAACCAAACCCCTCTTTAGATGAGAGTGTTTTTCCATCACAATGACTAATTCTAGGCTGGCCTGCTTTGCTTGTCAAGGCTTTGCGGGCTTTGCGGGCTTTTTATCCCCCCAAAACTGGACTTTCTTTTTACTGTAGGGTAAACTAAAAAACCATGTTAAATAGACAGCGGTTTCCTAAGGGGGGCCTGGAAATTATCAAGCAATTAAACGCCAGTGACCACCAAGCTTACCTGGTTGGTGGTTGTATCCGTGACCTAAGGCTGGGCCTTAAGGTTAATGAGTGGGATATTGCCACTTCTGCACACCCAGAAGAAGTTACCAAGCTCTTTAAAAAAGTTGTGCCAACAGGAATTGATTACGGCACTGTCACCATTCTGTTAAAAGATGGACAATATGAGGTCACCACCTTCCGTTCTGATGAAAATTATCTTGATGGCCGACATCCAGATAACGTAGTCTTTACCACAGACATTCATCAAGACTTATCACGACGCGATTTCACGATTAATGCCCTAGCCTATGATCCGTTGACCAAAGAATTGGTTGATGATTTTGAGGGGCAAAAAGACCTTAAAAGGAAAATTATTCGCGCAATTGGCAACCCAGTTGAACGCTTTAGTGAGGACGGCCTCCGCTCAATTCGCGCTTGCCGTTTTGCGGCTAAATTAAATTTCAAGATTGAGCCAAATACCCTCGCAGCAATAACAAAAACCATTAATGTGACTAAAAAAATTGCCCGGGAACGGGTTCATGATGAACTTGTCAAAATACTTGCGACCGATAAACCATCTATTGCCTTTGAATTGATGCGTAAATCTGGTTTGCTGACCCTAATATTACCTGAATTAGAGAAAGGTTGTGGGATTAAGCAACCACCCAACTTTCATAAATTTGATGTTTATTGGCACAACCTTAAAGCTTGCGACGCCGCGCCAAAAGGGAACCTGATTGTCAGGCTGGCCGCGCTTTTGCATGATATTTCCAAGCCTGCCTGCAAAAAAGACTATACTTTTTATGGTCATGACCAAGCTGGAGCCAAAAGTGCGGAAACAATCTTAAAAAGACTTAAATTCAGCAATGCAGATATTAAAAAGACTACCAATTTAATTGCTCAACACATGTTTAACTATACCTCTGGCTGGACAGATGCCGCGGTCAGGCGTTTCATTAGAAGAATTGGTGGAGTAGAGAACATTGCCGACCTGTTTGCCGTAAGACTTGCCGACACCAAAGCCATGAAATCAAAAATTGGAACAAAATACCTACAAGAACTTAAAAAGAGGATCAACAAAATCGTCAGAGCTGAAAACGCCCTTCATGTCCGCGATCTAAAAGTGGATGGTCAGGATGTTATGCTAACACTAAAGATTTCTGCCGGTCCAAAAGTTGGCGAAGTGCTGAACGCTTTACTAGAAAAAGTCTTGGACGATCCCCAACTTAATGAACGGAAAACACTCTTGGAATTAATTAAGTCTTATGCGTAAAAAACTCCTCCTAATCCTATTCCTGCTCTTACTCCTTTCACCATTATTGGCTAACAATCCTAGCATAGTTAAAGTTGAGCTGAGTCCCAGTCATCAAGTTGACCTGCTTGAGGTTTATACTACCGGAAACATTAGTCCCCAGGGGCTGTTGTCGGACAATCAACTGACTATTGATTTGCCCAACACTCAAGTCAGCGACAACATTAAAGTTGTGCGGAGAAATTCCACAAGGATTGGCAAACTTTCTATTCGGGAGATTAGCTCACAAAATTCTCGCTTGACTATCACCCTCAAGAAAGATGTTGATTACGAGATCATTAATATTTTCGGCCGCAATAAGTCCATTATAGAGGTTTATGATCGTTCCGACTTTGCTAAAGATTTGATGGCCGCCTGGGAAAGGAAAAACTTAAAGGCTAAGGGCCAAAAACTTAAACCGGTTAAATATAAACAATTGCTTTCTCGATCCCGCCAACAGTTGGAGGGGAAAATTATTGTAGTTGATCCGGGCCATGGGGGGAGTGACCCCGGGGCCTTTTCAGCCAACAAGATCCCGGAGAAAACCCTCACCCTACAGACTGCCCGCCAAATTGGCCTTTTGCTGCAACAAGCCGGGGCAACGGTTTATTTAACCAGAAACGAGGATCGCAGCAGTAATTTAAAAGACATCGTTGACTTCACCAACAAGATTAAAGCTGACATTTTTATCTCTATCCATTATAATTTTGCCTATAACCGAGATGTTTCTGGCACAGAGACCTACTACTATAATAGTGATAGCCAAAGATTGGCTCAAAACATCCAGAAGAATCTGGTTTTAGGCTTAGGCAGAAAAGATCGCGGGGTGCGGAGGGGGATGTTTTATACGATCCATCACACCAATATGCCAGCGGTTTTAATTGAGCCAGCTTATATCTCAAATTGGCAAGAGGGTGATTTGGCCGGCTCAGCCAGTTTTCAAAACAAGATTGCCGCGGCTATGGCCAAGGGGGTAATTAGTTATTTCCGAAATACGCATGATTAGAAAAGTTAGCACCGAGAGAACCGCAACAAAGATTGGGGGAACGACCAAGAAAGAAAAGGTTACCCCTGCTTCTCCAATTGGTATTTTTGATTCCGGGGTTGGCGGCTTAAGTGTGCTGGCAGAAGTAATGCGACAATTACCGCATGAAGACGTAATTTATCTGGGGGATACCGCCAGAATTCCTTATGGCAGCCGAACACCCCAAGAGATCGTTAAGATTAACCGGGAAATAATTCCCTTTCTCCTTAAACAGGGCGCCAAGTTAATTATCATGGCCTGCGGAACATCTTCTGCTATTGCTTACCCGGTAATTAAAGATGAATATCCGGTTGAAATCATTAATTTAATAGAGCCGGGTTCACAGGCCGCAGTTACCGCTTCAAGATCAGGAAAGATTGGAGTAATTGCTACATCAGCAACGGTTAATTCGCAAGCTTTTCAGGATAAAATTAGGGAATTGAAAAAAGAAGCTGTGGTTTCCGCTGTTGGCTGTCCTCTTTTTGTTCCTTTGATCGAGAGAGGCCTGGTAGATAGTGACGAGGCCAAACAAGTTGCCAAAGACTACTTAAAACCTTTGCTTGAGAACGGCATTGATGCTTTGATTTTGGGTTGTACCCACTACCCTCACCTAGCCAAGACCATTCAATCTATAGTAGGACCAGGAGTAAAATTGGTTGATCCCGCAGAAGAGGCTGTGAAACAAACCAGAAAACTGTTGGAAACATCTGGCACCATTAGAAAAGAGTCCGGCCCGCATAAATACAATTTTTTTGTGACTGGTTCCACTATCCAATTCCAAGACATTGGCAGTCGGTTGTTAGGCAAGCCCATCGTTGGAACTAAACAAATCTCCTTAACCTAAATTTGTCATAAACCTTCCGCAAACAAAAGACGGGAAAAGGCAAAAAACTAGCTGAAATTGACGAAGCTCTGAGGCTCTTATCTGCTAGACCAGGACATTTCGGAGGTCAGGTAAAATTGTTGAAGTGCACAATAAACCACACGTTTATCCGAAGCAAACAATAGGCCGGACAGCAACTCAGAGTTCTTGTGCTATAATTTATTTATGAACGCCATCTCCTACCCCATCGGGGATTCACTATATATAAATGTAACTAATCGCTGCACCAATCACTGCTATTTCTGTATTCGCTATAAAACCAAGCAATTTAATCAAGAACACGAGCTCTGGCTGGAAAAAGAACCGACAGTTGAGGAAGTTCTTGAAGCAATTGGTGATCCGAGCAAATATGAACAGATCGTCTTCTGCGGCTATGGAGAACCACTCATCCGTTTAGACATCGTTAAGGCAGTCGCTAAACGGATGAAATCCAAAATCCCAAGCTCAAAGATCAAAACAAATTCCAAATCTCAAGCTCAAAATCCAAAAATAAGACTGGATACCAACGGCCAAGCTAATTTGTTCTGGGGTCGCAATGTCTTGCCAGAACTCAAAGACCTAATCGATATTATCTCTATCTCCCTAGACGCAGAGAACGCCGAACTATACCAAAAGATCTGCCAGTCGAAATACAATGAAGAAGCCTATGCTGCTGTGCTTGATTTTATCAAAGAAGCAAAAAAATACATCCCCGAAGTAATTGCCAGCGTGGTTGATTTGCCGGAAGTTGATAAAGAGGCCTGTCGGAGAATTGCCGAGGAACTTGGCGTTAAGTTTAGGGTGCGGCCCTACTACGAAGAAACTTATGTTAAATAAATTTCAACACACGCCTGTCCTGCTGAACGAATCCATCGAACTGCTTAACCTTAAAGCTGGTGGAACATATGTCGACGGCACCTTGGGTGGAGGTGGACACACAGAGAAGATCAAAGCTCAAAATTCAAATATCAAAGTTATCGGAATCGACCAAGATACAGAAGCCCTCGCAGCAGCCAAAGAACGCTTAGCTAAGTTTGCTAACATTGAATACATCCACGATAATTTTGGTAACTTAAAAAATATCCTCAAAGAACCAGTAGACGGGATTTTACTTGATCTGGGCATCTCTTCTTATCAGATCGATGAAGCCAGTCGTGGTTTTAGCATCCGACAAGACGGCCCCTTAGATATGCGTATGGATAAGACCGGCAAACTAACTGCTCAAGCAATTTTGCACCAATACTCAGAAGAAGAGCTAGTCAAAATCTTTAGTGAGTATGGCGAAGAACGCTTTAGCAAACGCATTGCCAGGGCAATTTGCCAAAAAAGGGACGAAAAATTGCTGCTGTCCACTTTTGAACTAAAAGAAATTATTGAAAATTCAATTCCTACTTGGAAAAAACGAGAATCTGTGACCAGAATTTTTCAAGCCCTGCGCATTGCTGTTAATCAAGAGTTAGACAACCTAAAAACGGCCTTGCAAGACGGGATTGAATTACTAAAACCGGGCGGCAGGATTGTGGTCCTCTCCTACCACTCTCTCGAGGATCGCATAGTAAAGCAGACCTTTAGGGCTGCTAAGCAAGATGGGAAACTTAAAATATTAACCAAAAAACCGGTTTACGCTACCGAAGCAGAAGCTAACTCCAACCCCCGGGCCAAAAGTGCTAAACTAAGGGCTGGAGAAAAACTGTGTGGCTAGAGAAAAGCTGTCTAATGCAGACCTAAAGGTCTGCAAAACTAAACAACAATGAAAAAACAATTCCGTAGAGCAGTCTTTATCTTAGTTATCCTGGTCATCCTTGCAGGCATCCATCTCTCTATCTATACCCAGAATATTAGCCTTAAGTATAAGTTGTCAGGGGTTAAAATTAAATTAGCGGAGATAGTTAGTCAGCGACGCTTACTTGATAGCCAGGTAGCCAAAAAAGAAAATCTTGCTTACGTGGAAAAAGTGGCCAAGGAAAAACTAGCTATGGTTTACCCCAAGAAGATTAATTATATTGAGACTGCAAAAGATTCGGCCGACCCATCAGATTAAAAAACCAGGGGCTGGTTTTAAGACCTAAACTCTCGGAAATCCCCGCTCCGAAATTAAAGAACATGCTGGATTGATGATAAAAAATCAACCTTGGCTCTCCCCCAATCTTGGCTTCAGCTTTAGCCAGGTCAACGGCATCAGAAAAACCGCCCAAAGCATCAACCAACTTAAGTTCCAGGGCTTGAGAGCCAGTGTAAATCTTTCCCTGAGCCGCTGCTTCAACCTCGGCAGTAGGAAGCTTTCTACCATCAACAACTGCCTGAATAAAAAGCTGATAATTCTCGGCTTGTAGCTTTTCGATGGAAGCCTTTTCTTCCGGAGTCAACTTTCTTAAGCCATAAAACATATCGGCATGCCGCCCTTCTTTAACCACATCGGTTTCAATCTCCAGTTTCTTCAGCAGCCGGGAAATTATCGGCAGCCGGCCAATCACCCCAATGCTACCGGTGAGACTGGAAGGATCAGCCACAATTTTGTCCGCTCCGGCAGCAATGTAATATCCGCCTGAAGCCCCAATATTACCAATTGAAGCAATAACCACTTTCTTTTTTTCTTTAGCATATTTAATGGCTTCGTAAACTTCTGCAGCAGCAATGGCATCGCCGCCAGGACTATTGACTCGCAAGATTATAGCCTTAACAAAAACATCGTCGCTAGCCTTGCGAAGATATTGCACCAGATTTTCCGAACCAATATAGCGGCCTCCAAAGATAACGTTCTCCCCGCCTTGGCCGGAAACAATTTCCCCATCAATTTCTATAACTGCCACGCCAAAGGCTCGCGCTAAGAAGAATTCTTCTGGCTCAACCAACTGAGGATCAACAATCTTAGCCTTCTCTTTTTTGTCGCCAGCAACTTCGGCAGCGATCTTTTTCGCATCCTCATAATAACCAAGATCATCAATCAGGCCCGTTGCCTTAGCTTCTCGGGCCGTAAAAATTAAACCATCCCCGATCTTCTTAACTTTTTCAATGGGCAGGTTTCTGTCGTTAGCAATATCTGTAATCATTTTACGGTATAGATCAGCCAGCAAAGCTTTGACTAGTTGCCTTTGTTCGTTGGTCATTGGTCCAGAATAAGGGTCAAAAATGTTTTTATACTTCCCCTGCTTAAAGACTTGCCAATCGACGCCAAATTTTTCAAACAAACCCTTGAGCCGATAAATCCCCACGCTCTTTCCTAAACCGCCAACCGCTGCACCAGGAGGGGCAATTATTCTATCGGCTACAGCAGCTAAATAATACTCATCTCCTGTGGCCCCGTTTTCCATGAAAGCCACAATTTTTTTCCCTTTTTCTCTCGCCCTGATTAACTCAAAACGGATTTCCTGGGCAATGGCCATTCCCCCTAATCCACCACTAAAACCACCCACCCTTAACATAATACCGTCGATCGCCCCATCTTTGCTGGCTCTTCTAATCTTAGTCAGGATTGAATCCAGGCCCGGCTTCGCTCCCCCAAAAAAACTATACTCACTGCGCCCCCCCTTGATCTCTCCGCTAACATCTATCAAGGCATACTCTTTTGGGCCAATCATCGAAAAAGGTCTTTCCATATTGGGGACAAATTTGATACCGGTCTCAAAACGCTGAATAGTTTGTCCGTTTTGCGCAAAAAGTGCCGCATAATCAAAAGAGAAGAAAGAGAGATCAAGGGTTAATCCGGCTGTTGGTTCTCCTCTATCCAATCCTCCGCGAACTGATAGACCCTGAAGAATATTGGCTTCTAAGCCCAGATAAGTATACATTTTATTGAGACCTTGATATTCAACATCTCCGGCTAAACTCACCGCCCCATTAGGAGTTGTATAGCCAAAACCAACTCGACCAGAAACAGGGACCGGAGAATTTTGGCTGCCTAAAAGATCCTGGGCGATCAGACCAATTTTAAAGTCCGGGGTAATGCGCGCCAGCAAACCAATGTCTGACGACCAATTAGGATTCTGCGCCCCGCCAAAGGTTGTGTTGATAGTTTTAAAATTAACGCCCCAATTCATCCAGCTGGAGCGGCTGCCAAAACCAATAGTTGAAACTTGAATCTCATCGGTAGTGCTATCGCTCATTTTCCAGGAACCAAAACCAAAGTAGCCCAGTTTTATTAACGAAAAACTACCATCAACAAGCTTTTTGTTTGTATCTGGATTTCCAGTGGTATAAGACAAACCTGGTTGAGCTAAATTAGCTGGGTTATAAAAAAGCGCACTGCCATCATTCATTAAGGCTGTGCCGGCTCCACCCATGCCGGCTGCCCGCACACCGACTCCACGTTTTAATGTTAGATCGATCAGTGCTGTATTGGCAATAGCAGGCAGGGAAAATAATAATAAGACCAGACTGGTACAGACAATAACTCTTCTCATGTAAAAGTCATTATAGACAAAAAAAGTCCTGCTAGCAATAAGGAAAATTCGTCCTAGCTTGGCTCATGCCAGGCAGTCCATCTAAGAGTATTGCCAATCTCTTCGAACTCCTTGGAAGATCATTCTAGGCAGACCTTACTGACAAAATTTCACTTTCAGCGGCATTTGAGGAAATAATAATTAATCAGCTAAAGAGGTCTTCAGCGATTCTTCGGTAGCCAGCAGATATCAATAAGTCTTTTTTTGTTCTATTTCCCTTTCTTCTTTTCGCACCGCCCTCATGATTTCTTTGGTTGTCTGTCCGCCCTTCAGAAAGCCTTTAGCTTTTTTAAGAGAATTAATTAATTTAGCTTTACTACGCTGCATGATATACTATTATATATGATCAGAGTCCGCTTCGCACCAAGCCCAACCGGCGCCCTCCATATCGGAGGAGCAAGAACCGCCCTCTTTAACTGGCTCTACGCCAGAAACCAGGGGGGCAAGTTTATCCTACGCATCGAAGATACCGATCAGCAACGCTCAACCCTGGAAGCCAACAAAGCCATCTTTCATGGTTTAGAATGGCTGGGACTTGATTGGGATGAAGGCCCCAATGTTGATGGCGATTATGGCCCCTACTATCAAACCCAACGACTGGAAATCCACCAAAAACATGCTCAACAACTGCTTGAAGAAGGCAAAGCCTATTACTGTTTTTGCAGCCCGGAAGAATTAGACAAAAAAAGAAAAGCAGCAGCCGACAGAAAAGAAGCCCCTCGTTACGACGGCACTTGCCGCAAACTTTCTCAAGAAGAAATTAAAAAGAAACTGGAGAGCGGGATCCCCAAAGTCATTCGTTTTATCCTTCCTCCGGAAGGCGAAACCATTGTTGGGGATATTGTTAGGGGAAAAGTTGTTTTCAAAAATGACCTCTTGGATGATTTTGTCATCCTAAAATCAGACGGCTTTCCAACTTATAACTTTGCTTGTGTGCTTGATGATCATCTAATGGAAATCAGTCATGTTATCCGCGGAGACGATCATCTTTCCAACACACCCAGGCAGATACTATTATATAAGGCCTTTGGTTGGAACTTGCCCAAGTTTGCCCATATCCCCATGATTTTAGGCAAAGATAAAGCCAGATTATCCAAACGTCATGGCGCTACTTCAGTTATTGATTACAGCGCTATGGGCTATTTGCCGGAAGCGGTTTTAAATTATATCGCTAAGCTGGGCTGGGGTTGCGGCGATCAGGAAGTTTTTTCCCGAGAAGAACTAATCCAAAAATTTACCCTCAAAAGTATTACTAAGAGCTCGGCTGTTTTTGATGTTGATAAACTTAACTGGTTAAACGGTAAATATATTCGTCAGATCTTGCCGGAAAGATTATTTACCCTTTGCGAACCGCTCTTAATTGAGGCTTATGGCAATCATGACGTTGAATACTTAAAGAAAGTAGTCTCGGCCTTTCATGATCGCCTGGTTTTAATCCCTGACATTGTCTCTTTATCAACCTATTTCTTTCAGGATGTAACAGAATATGATCCTGGTGGTGTTGAAAAATACTTTAAAACCGACAAGGCCAAGAAAGTTTTAGAAACGTTAAAAGAAAAACTAGCTGGCCTTGAACCTTTCACACGAGAAAGCATTGAGCCTGTTTTTAAAGAGTTGGCCAAAGAGTTGGACGTCAAACTTGGCATGATCATCCACCCCTGCCGCCTGGCTCTAACCGGAACCCTTGATTCTCCCCCCATGTATGATGTTGTAGAGCTGTTGGGTAAGGAAAAAGTTGGGCTGAGGCTGGAAAAGGCGCTTAGCTCTTTGTTGTAACGAACCCTATCAACTTGTAAACCAACTTGGCTGCGGTAAAATCAGAAGCAATATCCCCCTTACGCGGGGAAAGTTCAACCACATCAAAGCCAACCACATTCTTATTAGCACATACAGCTTTCAAGATATCCAAGACTTGCTGCCAAGTTAAGCCACCTGGTTCAGGGGTTCCTGTGGCTGGCACAATGCTCGGATCAAAAACATCTACATCGATAGTAATATAAACATCTTGTGAAAGTTGATTGAGGATTTTTTTTGTGGGGAGGAGCTTATTGGCAAAATGGATTTTCTCTAATTGTTTCGTTCGCTTAGCATTGACATATTCAGCCTCGGAAATACTCCTAATTCCAACCTGAACTGCCGGACAAAACTCCAGTACCCGGTGCATGACACAACCATGATTATATTTTGAGCCATGATAGGAATCTCTTAAATCTGCATGAGCATCAAGTTGTAAAACCGACAAGTTTTTATATTTCTTAGCAAAAGGCTCCAGGGCATAAGCCGTGATTGAATGCTCCCCACCAAGAATTACAGGAACTTTTTCCTTTTCAAGAACTTTTTCAACATTACACTTTAAACCTTCCACATTACACGGTTCACTCGTGTATATCCCCTCTTTCCTCGCCACATCAACAAGCAACTCTTCGTCAAAACCTTCCAAAGCCTTGGAGGCAGCAATAATTGCCGCCGGCCCATTTTTTGTTCCTTTGCCATAAGTAGTCGTAGCTTCATAGGGAACGGGTAAAACAACAAAACGAGATTTACGGTAGTCAGTAGAAGTAGAACCTTGTTCTAAAAAAGTTTGGCCGGCCATATTAAACGTAGGCGTTGGCTGGTTGAGGAAAATCCTGATTTAGATGAGCATCCATCGAATGCATCCCACGATCTAAGATCGTAACTTCGTGAGTTGTTGCCTCAAAAGCTTTAATTAATTCCTCTCGAGCCAAATCAGTATCAAACCCTTTGCAGGAAAAAACATCAATAAAGGCATGCTGCTTATCTGGAAAAGTATGAACAGAGATATGGGATTCCGCAATTAGGACCACCCCAGAAACACCCCAATCTTCTGCGGCTTTGCCTTGATATTTAAAAACACTCGGCGCCATTATTTTGGTAGTATTGATCTTCTTAGGGAAATCGTTTAAAAGGTCAAATATAAAATTCACATCAGCCAGCTTATCCTTAGGACAACCATAGCAATCAAGCATTAGGTGGGAACCAAAACCGTAGTTGTTTTCTGTGTGCACTTAAATTCAATCCCTCTATTAATAGGCCGAACTAACTACATTCTCATTTATTTCCAAAATTTTGTCAAGATGCCTTTTGCTTCCCCCCCCAAAACATGGTATTCTTATCATGTTTAGGAGGGCAAACACATGTCAAATGAACTTCAAGGTACGAATCTCGAAAACACCAAGGGACAGGATGAATTTCAGGAAGTCGAAGATTTAATCAAAGAGACCCTGGCAGAGACTCAAGTTCTAGAAAATAAAGCCGCCCAACCAGCGCCTGTGCAGGAGAAGGTTCCGGAACAAGCTCAGCAACAGGAAAAAACACCTGTAATCGTTCCACCTGTTGAAGAAACAAAAACTAAGTTTGAAGCCACAGAGATTAATCTGCCCAGGCCAGTTGAAGCTGCGGCTCCGCAGAAAAAGGCTCTTCCTAAGTCAGTCCCTGTCACTCAAGGTGAAAAGTATGACGCAACCTTTAGAGAGTACAAGGTTGGCGATATTGTTAAAGGGACTGTGCTCAAAATTGATCAAAGTGGTGTTTTAGTTGATATTAAATACAAGGCTGACGGCCTGATTTTGCCCGAAGAAGTCGCTGAAACCCTCTCCGGCACATTAGAAGATGTGGTCAAGGTTGGCCAAGTAATTGACGTCCTGATAGAAAACCTGGAAAGCAAAGAAGGCAACGTAGTTCTTTCTAAAAAACAAGCTGATTCGGAAGTGCGCTGGAAAAGGGCTTACGATGCCATGAGAAAGAAAGAAGTTTTGGACGGCAAAGTTATCCAAGCCCTAAAAGGGGGGCTAGTAGTTGATTGCGACGGGATCCGCGGGTTTGTGCCTGCTTCTCAAGTACAAAGACAAAAGGACGAGCCTTTAGATGTCTTCAAAGATAAAACTATTCCTCTCAAGGTGATCGAAGTCGACCGCCGCCAAGGCAAGGTTACCCTTTCTCATCGAATGGCGGCCGGTCAAAAGAGTCAACAAGACCTTGAAAAAGTCCTGGCAGGTCTGGAAGTCGGTCAGGTTCGTCACGGCACTGTTTCCAGTATTAAGAACTTTGGTGCTTTCGTTAATATCGGCGGTATCGACGGTTTAATCCACTTGAGTGAATTATCCTGGAAAAGGGTTAAGCATCCATCTGTCTTGGTTAAAGTTGGCCAAGAACTTGATGTTTTTGTTTTGGGAGTTGATCGGGTTAACAAAAAAGTTGCCCTGGGTCTTAAGGAATTGCAAGACGATCCCTGGGTCAAGGCAACCGACTATTACAAAGCTGGACAGATTATTAAAGTTAAAATTGTTCGTTTTGCCAAATTTGGTGCTTTTGCCGAGCTTGATCATGATCTGGAAGGCTTGATCCATGTTTCGGAAATGTGCAAAGAATCTGTTCGCAGCCCTGAAGAGGCTAAGCGCCCAGACGGCCAACCAATAAAAATTGACGATGAAGTTGAAGTAAAAGTTCTGCGTGTTATTCCTGAAGAACAGAAAATTGGGCTCTCCATTAAAGGGGCAATTAGAAAAAAAGAACAAGAAGCCCTTAAGGCCGTCACTCCCCCACCAGAAGAAAACAAAGTAACCATTGGTGATATGGTGGCTCAGAAAGAAAAAGAAAGAGCAGAGCGGGAAGCCGAAGAAGAAGAGACCGAAAACGAGGCTGATGCCAGTTGAAATTCCAAGACAAGTTAGATAAGGCTGTCCAGAAAAATAATAGTTTACTCTGCGTGGGTCTTGATATTGACTTGTCTAAGATCCCCCAAACCATCCTGGCCAAAGAAGATCCCATTTTTATTTTTAATCGGGAAATCATTAACGCCACCAAAGAGCTGGTTTGCGCCTATAAGCCCAACATGGCTTTTTATGAAATGCACGGTATTTACGGTTTGTCTTCGCTAATTAAAACCATTGAATACATTCAAAGCACAGATATTCCTGTAATTCTTGACGCTAAACGAGGCGACATTGGCAATTCTTCTGCCGCTTATGCTAAAGCCATTTTTCAAATCTTTAAGGCTGACGCAGTTACTGTTAATCCTTACATGGGTTATGACTCTATTGAGCCATTCTTGGAGTATAAAGAAAAGGGTGTTTTTGTTTTAGGGTTAACCAGCAACAAAGGGAGTCAAGATTTTGAAACGGCTGATGCCGAGAAACCGCTCTACAAGGCTGTGATCAACAAGGTTAAAGAGTGGAACAAAAACAAGAATTGTGGTCTGGTTGTTGGAGCCACTAAGCCGGAACAATTAAAAGAGATTAGGGAGCTTGTCCCTCATCTGCCGCTTTTGATCCCTGGCATAGGCGCACAGGGTGGGAACCTGGAAGCTTCTGTTAGATACGGGGTTGATCGTGACGGCAAAAACGCCATTATCAATTCTTCTCGAGGAATAATTTATGCTTCTAATCAAGAAGATTTTGCCAGCGCAGCTCAAAACGCGGCTAAAGAATTGAGGGAGGCAATCAATCAGAACAGGTTTATGAAATGAAAACATATAAAGGTTTGCAGAAAAACATTAGAAAGTTAAAAACTCCCAAGATTGAGACTTGGCAGAACCAATATTCCGATAAAGATTATAACATTCACCTGGAGTTTGCTGAATTTACTTGCGTTTGCCCAAAGACCGGCTTGCCTGATTTCGCTAAAATTATTATTGATTATTGTCCCGATAAGGACTGCATCGAATTAAAATCATTTAAAGAATATCTGTTTTCCTTTAGGAATGTGGGGGTTTTCCACGAACATGTAGTTAATAAGTTGCTGGAAGACTTTGTGGCTGCCTGCAAACCCCGCTCAATCAAAATAACTGGCGAATTCAACCTTCGCGGCGGGATTAAGACTACGGTTTCGGCTGAAGCTTAGTTTTTTAAGCCGCTAATCTCAACCTAGAAATAATTCCCGGATTATCTTGGACTACCGCAGCAATAGCAGCACCATGCACTCCGCCATTATCGTCATCTTTACCAAAAACAATTAATCTTCTTGCAAAGGCATGAGTTTCAGCTGGTTCAAATCCAAATAACCCTAGCTGACTAACCTCTGCCCGCAAAACATTCAAATATCTCTCTCCAACACCACGAGCAAATCCACCAACGATATAGAATCTTTCTGGCGCAGAAGAGGCCCAAATATGATTAATTCCTATCGCTAAAGGATGGGCAACCTGCCGAACAACATCCAAAGCAAAACCATCTCTCTTCCCGTTTTTTACAAGGGCTAGTCTTGTCCAATGCAAGATGTCCCTGAAATAAGGGGCGTTTCCAGCGCGAAATGTCCCTGAAACGGTAAAAGATGTCATTATTTGGCTT
>MEUC01000027.1 GCA_001771545.1 candidate division WOR-1 bacterium RIFOXYB2_FULL_42_35
TGGAGTTCTGTTCTATCCTGCTGGTTAGGCTTTGGATAGGTCGGATTTTAACCGACTGTAGACGCCGAGCTTTTCTTGGCGCACTCATGTTTGGAATTCTAACATACGCCATGCTATAATCAACCCACGCCAAAACCATGAAAGCCCGATTCAGCACAACATTCCTCATACTCACAATGCTCTGGACTGTCTGCTTTGCCGGCAGTTTAGAGACTCGAAGCACGTTTAAAATTGGGCTGGATCAACTTGAAGCCAAGAAATATTATCCAGCAATTGAAATCCTTAAAGTTTCCGTTCAAGACTTATCCTACCCTCTAACCGATTACGGCTACTATTACATAGGACAGGCCTTTCAAGAAAGCAAAGACCATCAAAAAGCCATTCTGGTTTATAACACTGTTATAGATTGTTTTCCCACCAGCATCTTAGCCCCTAAAGCCCTTTTTGCCAGCGCCCAAAGCCAGATCGCCTTAAAGCAATATCAGCAAGCTAATCAAACCCTAAGACTTTTTATCGCTAGATTCTCCCAAGATGATGCCGTTGCCCAGGCCCGCTATCTATTAGGCCAAAATCTCGAAGTCCTGGGCGAAAACATTGAAGCGGCCAGGGTTTACAGAAACTTAGACTTATTGCATCCCAACAGTTACTTCGCAGAAAAAGCTCTTGACCGTCTTGACACCCTGGCCAAGAAAACGTCCTTGACCAACTATGAAGCCCCGGCTGCAACAATTTACAATCTCGGGATCAAACATTTCCAGGCTCGAAACTATACTAAAGCCAAAGAATATTTTACTCGCATTTCTAAGTATTACCAAAAGAGCTCTTTTTACGACGAAGCGATTATGATGCTAGGCAGAATCGATCTCAGAAAAGGCCGCTTAAGCCAGGCCAGCCATTACTTTCAAGCCTGTATCAACAAAGACAACGACTCAAAACCGGAAGCTATTCTTTATCTTGGCATCACTTACGCCTATCAGGATAATCTTGAGGCGGCAATTAAAACCTTAAATAAGGTCGTTGACAACTATCCCAAAAGCCATGCCGCCGACGAAGCCCTTTGGTACCTGGGCCGGTATTATCAAAAAACAAATGAAGACCAGCTAGCCCTTGAGGCCTACAGTAAAATAGTCAGCGACTATCCGGCCTCTAGCCGGTTTAGCGAGGCTCTCTTCCTGACCGGGAACCTATATTATAAAAATGCCAGCTATGAAGCTGCTTACGAAAACTTTAGTCGTGTCTATAAACTACCGGTAAAAGATACCTCTGCTCAACTTATTTTTTGGGCTGCCAAAGCTGCTGAAAAACTTAACAAAAAAGACGAGGCAATCCAAGCCTATAAAACCACCATTACTCTTTATGATCATTCTTACTATGGCTATCGTGCCCGTGAAGAATTGAAGAAATACAACATTCATCTCAACGCCAACATAATCCCCGAGAAGACAGACAGCACGGAAAAAATAAACGGGCACAACAAAGAAACAAAAGAACATGAAGAAAAATACCAAGAGCTATTAGCCGTTGGTTTGGCTGATGAGGCAGCAGAAGAAGCCTCTTTTCTGGTGGAAAAAGTCCCCTTAAACGAGAAAGACCAGGCTCGCCTAGCTAAATATCACGCTTATATTATTAAAGGCAAATATGCCCAGCCCCTGCTTTTTGCGGAAAAAAAACTTGAAGAAGCCATGCTCTCCGGTCAACTCTTATCGGCAGATCCCAGACTATGGCGGTTTGCCTATCCACGCGGTTACTGGAACTATGTTGATAAATTCGCCCAAGAATATAATCTTGATCCTTATTTGGTTTACGCGGTGATCAGAGAGGAAAGCCGCTTTCGCTCGAGCGCCTTGTCACAGGCTTTGGCACACGGATTAATGCAAATCATGCCGGGGACAGCCAGGGGTATTGCTCAAGCATTAGGGATGCGCTACTCCAGCTGGAAAACCTACCAACCACATGATAATATTCAAATGGGCAGCTACTATTTGGCCGGCCTAATCAAGCGCTTTGATGGCAATGTTCCGCTAGCCTTGGCGGCGTATAATGGCGGCCCAGTTCGCACTAATCGATGGCTCAAAGAACAAACACGGCCTTTTGATCTTGACGAATTTATTGAGAATATTCCTATAATAGAAACCAGGGACTACGTTAAGAAAGTCATGAAAAGCTATTACGGCTACAAGAGGACATATGGCAACAAAGGCTAAAGAAATCAGCGCTAGGATCATTGACCTGGAGCAAAAAGAAGATGATTCCTCTTTTGAAGGTTTACGACCTAAAGCCTTTAAAAACTTTATTGGCCAACAAAACATCAAAGATAATTTGCTGATTCACATTAGCGCAGCTAAAGGGAGAAAAGAACACCTGGAACACCTGCTCTTTTATGGGCCTCCCGGACTAGGAAAAACAACTTTAGCCAATATCATTGCTAACGAAATGGGTGTTAATTTTAAGATTACTTCGGGGCCGGCCATTGAACGGCCTGGCGACTTGGCCGCAATCCTTACAAATTTAAAAGCCAATGATGTTTTATTTATTGATGAAATCCATCGCCTAAATAGAGTGGTCGAAGAAGTGCTCTACCCTGCCATGGAAGATTTTGGTTTAGATATTATAATTGGCAAAGGCCCCAGTGCTCGCTCGATCAGACTTGACCTGCCTAGGTTTACTTTAATCGGGGCCACAACTCGTATTGGGCAAATATCTTCTCCTTTGCGTGACCGTTTTGGCATTGTCAGTCGCTTAGAGTTCTATACCCCCGCAGAAATCAAACAAATCGTTACTCGTACTGCCAAGGTTTTGGAGATTCAAATTGAAGATTCTGGGGCTGAAGAAATTTCCAAACGGTCTCGTGGCACTCCGAGGATTGCGAATCGTCTCTTGCGACGGGTCAGAGATTTTACTCAAGTGAAAGGTGACGGCACTATTAATCTTAATATTGCCAACCGCGCGCTCAAGACTTTGGAAATTGACGAGAGTGGCTTGGATAAAACTGATCGCAAAATTTTAGAAAGTATTATTAAAAAATTTGCCGGCGGCCCGGTTGGGGTAGAAACCCTAGCTGCCTCAATCCATGAAGAATCGGAGAGCCTGGAAGATGTCTACGAACCATATCTGATGCAGCTTGGACTGATTGAACGGACCCCAAGAGGACGTATGGCGACAGAAAAGGCTTACAAACATTTGGGCTTAATCAAGAAAGGAAACAAAAAAGAGAGGCAAGAGCCTCTCCCACTCGTCTAAAACATAAACACGTAATGCAGATCTTTAGATCTGCAAAACTTTGGAGAAAAACCATGAAAAAACGAAAAGCCAAGATCCACAGAAAGACCAAAGAGACCAACATCAAAATAGAATTAAATATCGACGGGACAGGCAAGAGCAAAATTGAATATCCAATTCCCTTTATTGCTCATATGCTAACTTTGTTTTCCAAACACGGACTTTTTGATTTAAATCTAGTCGCCAAAGGTGATTTGGAAATTGATTTGCATCACCTGGTTGAAGATACTGGCTTAACCCTAGGAGAAGCTTTTAATAAAGCTTTGGGAAAGAAGCTAAAGCTTGAGCGTTATGGTCATGCCATCATCCCGATGGACGAATCTTTAGCTGAAGTTAGAGCTGCCCTGGATATTTCCGGTCGGCCACATTTTACCTTCAAGGCGAAGTTTCCCAAAGAATTACTTTATGCTGAAATTGGCAAAGATCGGGTTAAGCTCTCTTTTGACGCGGAAATGCTGCGCGAATTTTTTGAATCGTTTGTTTACAAAGCCGGAATATCGCTACACATTGATTTGGTCAGAGGGAAAAATACCCATCACAAAGTTGAAGCAATTTTTAAGGGTTTTGGGGTAGCAATGAGAAAAGCCTGCAAAATTAATCCCCGCAAAAAAGGGGTGCCGTCTACCAAGGGGATGCTTTAGAAGTTGTGCCGCCCTGTTTCTCTGCCATCAACATAAACATGAATGCCAGTATGGTCTATACCAAGCAAGGCTCCTCTGCCGCCAAATTTTGCAGCAGAACCTGGATCAATTAACCAGATACGACCATCAGCCATTTTTCTAACCGGCGGCTCATTGGCCTTAGCCTGTTCGTGTCCTACAATTATTCTTTGGAACCCAAGGGTTTCGCAAACTTTTGCCATGACAGATGTGTTATCAATGAATTCATAAAAGGATGACCGTGGTTCATGATAGGCAGACGGCTCAAAGTAGGCTTCTCTTAAACGTCTTTGCCGTCCAAAAACAGGGGAGTCACTCCCCCAAGTAAGATTATACATAAATAAAAGCTCCCCAGGAAAAAGCCCATCAACATCTTGTCCCTCTCTATTGAAATTTCCTATTCTCTTGATTATTTCTTGCATAGCCATAAAAGCTTTAAGACCTGTTTCCCCAGCAAAATCTTGAAGTTGCCCTCTTTGAGACAAAGGCACCATTCCGTGAAGGACAAGAGATTGCTCTGCTAAGATAGCATATAAACTCCCTTTCTCGTATAAAAACTGCTGGAATTTACGCAGTTCAGCATTGCTAACATATTGTCGCCTCAGATTATCCAATAAGCTTCTCTCTTCTGAGGATACTTCAAGAGAATCGCTCTGCCAATCATACCAGCTTGTGGTTTCAACATTAGCGATTGCCAAAGCCCGTAAAGGCATGAGGCGAATCTGCAAATCGTATAAATAGCGCTCTTCTGCCGACTTAAACCCCCCATCATCCTTAAAGCTGCTACCAAACTTCTTTTGAGCTAGACCTCTTAATTCCGACAAATCAACCCCAATCCTGTTCAACCATTGTATAGTATCGTAGCGATAATTAAGACGTAAGGCCTCACAAATAAATAGCCTGGAACCGGCCATGGCTCCCATTTCAAGCAAATCGTGATCACCCCAAACCACAGAAACAGCTGGTAAGCCCATCAAGGCATGCAAAAGATGGTCCACCTCTTGTCCTCGATGAAACAAATCTCCGGCAATACAAAGATGAGCAGCCTCAACCCCTCGGATTTGATTATAAAAAACACTCCAAACCGCATGAGGGTCAGCTACTATAACACATTGCATTTCTGGCAAGCTAGGCCACCGTTCTTTTTCCACAAAAACTAAAAGCTCCCTTATCTCCCGGAGGAACAAGTGGTCTTTTAATTTTCCCCTATCAAATTCCTCTAATTTGGTCAACCAGGGGCGCAATAGTTGTTTGGCAATCTCTTTGGGATGGACAGGAATTTTTCTTTCTTTTAGATAAGCAATACTTTGGGGGCCCAAACAAAAAGGCTTGCAACCATTATTTCTCAAAGCAGCTTTCATGTCCCCATAAACAACATCTTCTGGCGCGCTACAAAAGGCCTGATTTGCCGCCCGAGCAAGGAGAGGATTTTCTCCATTAATCGCTAAGTCTAAAAGCCAAGCCGAACCATCAGGATCAGCTAAGGCCTTAAGAATTTCTGCCACTCTTTGAACGGAAAAAAAAGCTGGTTTATCTGCAATGAAAGCCCCGACCCATCCAATTAAGGCTTCCGGATCAACATCTAGAAATTTTTCACCATTGTAAGTAAAACCTAAGTCAAAAAGATTCTTAATCTTCAAGTCTTCTAGCGGTGACAACAAGGCCATTGCCAAACGCATTGCCCTACTACTTACTTGTCTTACTCCTAGTTTCTTAAAAATAAACTGCCAGAATGCAATTTTTGATTTTGGAGTACTTCCATATAATTCCCGGCCACCATCGGTCGTAATCTGCATAGTATTTTATCGAAAGAAAACGACAGAAATTTCAGAAAAGAGGAAAATTATCGACCAAGCTTCAACCTATCGCTCAACTGCTGCGGCAAACCGGCTTTGGTCATCTTATCTTGCACTTTTTCAATTTCATAAGGAATGCGATGCAAAGAAAAAAGCTTGGTTTTAGAATTATAAATCCCATAACTGGCGCGGGGATCTCTGTCACGAGGTTGACCAACCGCCCCAACATTAATAATTACCCTGTCATAATCATCAATTAAAAGCTCATCCCCATCCAGTAACGCGTGACCAGCATAAAACCCATCTTTTTTCCTGGCCAGAAAAAGCGGGCGATGATAGTGGCCAACAAAGCATAAGGGTTTGGTCATTTTTTCAAAAGTTGGCAAAGCGTCAGAAACGCTAACAACGTAGTCTTCTAGAGGTGAGTGCAAACTTCCGTGCACAACCTGAAAGTCATCTTCGTGAATCTCTAACGGGAGTCCCCTAAGATACTCAAGATTCTCAAACTTGAGTTGTTGTTTGGTAAATTCAACCGCCGCTAGGGCTCTTTTGTTAAACCAGCGGGTATCATGTTCTCCCACCACAGCCTTATCATGATTGCCGGCAATACTTACGATCCCAAGATCTTTTATCTTATTGATACACTCAACCGGTTCCGGACCATAGCCAACAATATCACCAGCACAAACTATTCGTTCAACCCCTTGCAGCTGAGCCAACACAGCGGCCAGCGCCTCCAAGTTCCCGTGAATGTCTGTTATAATGCCGTATAACATAAAGGACATTATAACATGGTCTATGAACAGCGAACCTATCGCAACTTAGTCAAAGCCGACAACCTCATTAAGTTTGAAGTTATTGATCAAGAGACTGATTTATTGATCCTAGCCGAAAAAGATCTGCAAGAAAAGGCCTTAGAACTCGTCAAGCAGTACCGACAAGAGCTTGAAACTTTTATGAAAAAGGACCAAATTTTTGGCAAGACCTTCTCCCCTCACAAAGTAGACAAAAAAGCCCCGGCTATTGCTAAAAGGATGGCAGAGGCTGCTCGCCAAGCTAAGGTTGGGCCCATGGCTGCGGTGGCCGGCGCTATGGCTGAAGCGGTCGGCAAAGACTTGCTCCATTTTACCGATCAGATTATCATTGAAAACGGTGGTGATATATTTTTAAAGATAACCGGGATCAAAAAAGTTGGTATTTTTGCCGGCAACTCCCCCTTTACCGGGAAAATTGCGCTAGAAATTGAACCACGGCTCAAACCGTTTGCTATTTGCACCTCGTCCGGGACAGTTGGTCACTCTTTTAGCTTTGGCAAAGCCGATGCTGTGGTCGTAATTGCTGAAAATGCTTGTTTAGCCGATGCAGCAGCCACTGCTATTGCCAATGTGGTTGTGGAAGCTACCGATATTAACCGTGCCCTAGCCATAGCTAAAAAGATCAAAGGGTTGGATGGAGTTTTAGTTATTAAAGGTGATCAGATGGGGGCGTTGGGCAAGCTAAAATTAGTTCCTGCCTAGATATCTGCTCAAATGAGGTGTTATAATAACTTATGATGACAACTTCAGAAGTCACTCAAAAAGGCCAATTAGCTAAGCAAGCCGCGCAAAAACTGGCTATCACTTCCACCAGGGTGAAAAATGATGCCCTTACCCGCATGGCTGACGCTTTGGACAAAAACGCTAAAGCAATAATTACCGCCAATTCAATTGATTTGGAAGCTGGCGAGAAAAAAGGTTTATCAAAGGCCTTACTTGACCGTTTAAGCTTAGACGGCAAACGTATCAACGGGATGATAGAAGGACTAAATACGGTCAAAGCCCTCTCCGACCCAATCGGCGAAGTCCTTTCTACAACTAAAAGACCTAATGGTTTAAGAATTAAAAAAATCCGGGTTCCTTTAGGCGTCATCGGCATAATTTATGAAGCTAGACCAAATGTGACAGTAGATTCTGCAGCCCTTTGTTTAAAGTCTGGCAACGCCTGTATCTTACGAGGTGGATCTGACGCTATTCAGTCAAACATTGCCATTGCGAAAACTATTAGCGAAGCCGCTGATCAAGCCGGTCTGCCTAAAAACTCGATCCAACTCATCGAAGACACCAACAGAGAAACAGCCGAAGAGTTGATGAAGGCTCGTGAGTATGTTGATATTTTAATTCCACGTGGCGGCAGGGGCCTAATCCAAACTGTAGTGCAAAAGTCTCAAGTGCCGACCATTGAGACGGGCGAAGGCAATTGTCATGCTTATGTAGAAAAGTCTGCTGATTTAAATAAAGCTATTGAGATAATAATAAATGCTAAATGCCAGCGCCCTTCTGTTTGTAATGCCATTGAAACCGTTTTAATTGATCATGAAGTAGTTGCCAAGCTTGCTTTGCCATTATTTAAAAGACTAAAAGAAGCTGGGGTTGAAATTCGCGGAGATTCCGAAATTAAAAAGATTGACGACTCAATTAAATTGGCTACCGAAGAGGATTGGAAAACGGAATTTTTATCGCTAACTTTAGCAGTCAAAGTTGTTGCTGGAGTTGACGAAGCCATTGCTCATATTAATAAATACGGCACTCACCACTCTGAAACTATTTTGACTAAGGATAAGAAGGCTGCGGCTAAGTTTCAAGCTGAAATTGACTCAGCAGCAGTTTATGTTAATGCTTCCACCAGGTTTACTGATGGTTTTGAGTTTGGCTTTGGCGCTGAGATTGGGATATCAACTCAGAAATTACACGCTCGCGGACCAATGGGCCTCTCTGAGCTTACATCATATAAATATCTGATTGAGGGGAATGGGCAGATTAGGGATTGAGATAACCGTCCCTACGCTTGTCCTTTTGAATCTGGAGTTACTCTAAAGATATCTCCTACAATACTAGTCAAATCATGTTCCACCGGTTGATCGGCAGGAAAAAGCATTACTCTGGCTTGCCAATCAGTCAGTAAAGAAGATAAGTTTTTAGCAGCACCAGTAAAGTCCCTAGACAAAACCAAAAGATCTTTGGGACTAAAAATGTCTACGCGTCCTCTCAGATAGCTAGCAACAAAGTGATTTTTAGCCGCCAGTTTCCCCTGTTTTTTTAGAAATCTCCATTGCTCTGCTAACCGACCCGCTTCGCCGTCCGCCTCAGAGAACCTTTGGCGAGACAGGCTTGGCGAGCGGACAGGAAAGAAAACACCTTATTAGCATCACTTATCATACGAGCAAGATCCAAGTGTCTAACTCTTCGCAAACCCCTACAAATACGCTAGAATAAAGCTATGTACGAACTTATAGTGGAAGAAACATTTGATGCTGCGCATGCTTTAAGAGGTTATGAAGGACCTTGCGAGAATCTGCACGGTCACACTTGGAAAGTCCAAGTGTTAATTCAAGGAGAAAAACTTAATCAACTGGGATTGTTGGAAGATTTTAAAAGCATCAAGACCGTCTTACGTACGGTCTTAAACATCTATGACCACAAACATTTAAACGAAATCCCTCCTTTTGACCAAGAAAATCCCTCATCAGAAAATCTGGCCAGGGTTATTTACGAAAACATGAAGTCAAAAATTGCTTCTGTGAAAAAAGTTTCTGTTTGGGAATCGGCAACAAGCTGTGCGAGCTATCGGATCAGCTAAAATTTCACGTTTATTCTAAACTTTGCTATACTATTTGTAATATGACCACTATCAACTTCACGAAAATGCACGGTTTGGGCAATGATTTTGTTCTTGTTGACGCCAGAAAAGAAAAACTAGATGAGATCGATTTAGGCAAACTGGCTATTGATATTTGTGACCGCCATTTTGGTATTGGCGCAGATGGTTTGTTAGTTGTACGACCGTCACAAAACGCCCACTACCGCATGCAGATCTTTAATCCTGACGGCTCAGAACCAGAAATGTGCGGCAACGGCATTCGCTGTTTTGCCAAATACGTTTACGAGACTGACAAGTTAAAAGAAGAAGTTATCTCTGTTGAAACTTTGGCTGGTATAAAACTGCCTGCAGTAATTCTGGGCCCGGATAAAACCGTTGTCGGCGTTGAGGTTGATATGGGCGAACCAAAAGAAATTAACAATGAACAATTAATAATTAACAATAAGGAATATCCCATTAATAAGGTTTCTATGGGAAATCCGCATGCGGTGATTTTTGTTGACGATCTAACCAAGGTTAATTTATTAGAAGAAGGGCCGCAAATAGAAAACGACCCGCATTTTCCTAATCGGACTAACGTTGAGTTTGTTAAAGTCTTAAACGACAAAGAGATTGAGGTTGTGGTCTGGGAACGCGGAGCCGGGGAAACCATGGCTTGCGGTACCGGTGCTTGTGCTTGTGTAGTTGCCGCCTCAATGACCGGAAAAACCAAACGCCGAGTCTTGGTTCACCTCCCTGGTGGCAAGCTGGACATTGAATGGGGTGAAGATAACAGGGTATTGATGCGAGGTCCGGCAGAAACTGTTTTTGAAGGAAAATATGAGCTATGAAAAAGTCACACCGTTTAGACAAAATTCCACCATATCTGTTTGTTAAGATCGAAGAAAAAAAAGCCCAATTATTAAAAGACGGGGTTGACGTAATTGACTTTGGCATTGGCGACCCGGATCTGCCAACCCCAAAACATATTTTCGACAAGATGCATGAGGTTTTAGAAAGCCCTGAAGCTGGCCAATATCCCACCTCCAAAGGTGAATTTTCTTTTCGCCAGGCAGTGGCGAACTGGTACAAAAAACGTTTTAATGTCACTCTTGATCCCGCCACCGAAGTTTGCGCTTTAATTGGTTCTAAAGAAGGGTTGGCACACTTGCCCTTAGCTTTTATTGATCCTGGCGACATTGCTTTGATCCCAGATCCCTCCTACCCTGTTTACAAGATTTGCACAACTTTAGCTGGCGGTGAACCATATCTTTTACCGTTAACAGCTAAAAACAACTTTTTAGCTGATTTAGCTAATATCCCCAAAGATATAATTAAAAAAGCTAAATTACTTTATGTAAATTATCCCAACAACCCCACTGGCGCTGTGGCAGATAAAGATTATTTAACTAAATGCGTAAAATTTTGCCAGGAAAATAATATTTTACTGGTTTCCGACCTAGCTTATTCAGAAATGGGCTATGATGGTTATTTCCCTCACAGTATATTGGAAATTCCAGGGGCTAAAGATGTTACTATTGAATTCCATTCATTATCCAAAACTTATAATATGACCGGTTGGCGCATTGGCATGGCAGTCGGCAATAGTGAAGCCATCTCTGCTTTGGCTACTATTAAATCAAACATTGATAGCGGCGCTTTTAAAGCTATTCAAATGGCTGGAGCCGCAGCTTTGACTGGACCGCAAGATTGCGTGGCAGATAATAATAAAATCTTTGCTGAAAGAAGAAATGTGCTTTATGACGGTTTAACTTCTCTTGGCTTTAAGTTTCTAAAACCCCAAGCCACTTTTTATATGTGGGTGCCAGTGCCCAAAGCAGAAACTTCAGCCTCTTTTACAGAAAAACTGCTGGAAAAATGTGGGATATTGGTTGTTCCGGGAAGTGGTTACGGATCTTCTGGCGAAGGCTATGTCAGGTTCGCAATTACTTTACCTAAAGAGCGGATTGCCGAGGCGATTGGGCGTCTCAAAGAAGCTGGGATTACGGGATAACCTTTTTCGTCTGCCTCATAAGGAAAAACAAAAAACGGTCTGGTTTGAGCAAGCACATTTCCTTCTGCATCAAAAGTTAGACACCTAATCTGTTTGGGGCCTGGGCCAACCCAAGAAAAAGATTCTACAGAAACCCAACCCTCTCTATTCCCTGCAATATCAACTCGTCTAGTTTGTTCTTCTCTTGTTAGAAGGTTAAGAACTTTGATTTCCAGCCATTCAACTCGGCGATAAGGAAAATTGTTAAAAGAGACTCCCATGGGTCTAGATTGTTCGGTTGGTCGGCAGGCTAACGGTCGATTCTTCCTAACCCTTCTGGCAAAACTAATTCTCCCTTCCTCTCGAGCAAAAATACCGAAAACCCCCGGATCAAAAACTATTTTTAAATTGACCATTTATTTGTTCCTACCATCAGAAATTGAGTTAATTAAAAAATCAATTATCTTCTGAAGATTTTGATCAGAAACCTCTCCCAGCTTATCCAGCAAAGGTTTTGGTTGAATATGCTCCAAACGTCCTGAAGTTTCTGCAATCAGAGATGAAACTTGCTTGGTATCTCCAGGAAAGTTAGCCAAAAGATCAAAAAGAGTTATTGCTTCTTTAAGGAAACTAGTTGCTAAAAGTATTTTTAGTGGATCTCCCTCTATGTCAATTGTTTTGCCAGCCATGTTTGGAAGACTAGCAAAAACATCTTTAAGTCTACGCTCAATTTCCCTACAAGGAGTCTGATACCAAACAGAAATCATTGACTGGCGAAGTCTAGCAAATTGAGCTTGTCTAGCAAGCAGTGATTGCCCGGCCCTGCGCACTAGACGACTAAAGTCTTTATTAGGCTGAGGACGGCAAAGCTTTTTGGGTGGGGTTCTTCGTCTTGCTCGTGAAACAGTAAGGTTTTTCAATATATTCTCTCCTTAAAATTATTATCGCAGGAAAAGAACAAGGATTTCACTTTATATTAAAAAAGAATTAAAAAAGAAAAAAGCCCCAACAGGCCGGGGCTTTTTCTTCGATTTTTGGTGAAAAGGAAGGTATGGCTTCCTATATATATATCGACACATTCTGATAGAAATTTCACTTTTCAGGAAAACAATCCTAAATTAAGATGGCAAGGTTTCCCGTCAACCAACAGGCGGTTTTCTCATCAACTCGCGCAAATAGGCGGCACCTTGTCTTAAAATGTTTCTTCTCTCCAGACTAAAGCTTGTCATATCCTAGAATGTCTCCTTCTAATAGCTGGTTGCAGATTTCCCCCCAGGATTGGTGATTGTTGGAGTGAAGGTTTTGTCTTTTCCATTTTCCTAATAAAATCTCTAAGCCCTTTACCTAAATCATGCATCCATTGTTCAACGGTATCCCAGAATTTTTCAAAATCCTGGTCAGTCCCTCCTGGAACCTGTTTTCTATAAAGCTTTCGAGCAACTTTTTTCGGCAATCTTTTTTGCGCCAGCTTTCTGGCCAGTCTTATCTCTCTGTTGGTTAATCTGCGCGGTGGTTCTGTTTTTGGTTCAGCTTGACGCCTAACTGGTGTTGGGTCCCACTGCGCTAACTGTCTGTACAGTGGATCGTCAACCTCCAGCTGCCTAAATTTGACTGGTCGAGAGAAACCTCCAGTTGTTTCCACTGCTACAGAGGATGGGGTCGAATCAAAAACTTGCCACTTACCATTAATAAAAACCTCTACCCAAGCATGACCACTCCCGGCAAGAAGATAGCCGCCATCATCAACCACATAGCCACCCACGACCCTAGCTGGCAACTTATAAAAGCCGCGCACAATTGTGGCTAACTCCGCTGCTGCTTCACCACAAATTCGCTCTCTCCCCAACCTTAAGATATTGGCTAAAGGAGCCTTAGGATATTTTTTTGCAGCTCTCTAACTTTTTGTTCGGCCTTTTGATTTAAACCGTAATCTTTATCCTGCTTTAAATTTTCCACCAATCGAGTAATTGTCTGATAATCTGATAATCGTTTTGTTGCACTCCACTTAAGGCTTTCAAATAAGGCTTGTTGTTGTTCGGTAAAGTCTGTTCCTTTTGGAACCTGCAAGGCCAGGGGATGTTTAGGCTTTGATTCTTTCAGGGTTTGACAAATATTATAGCCAACAACTCCCTCATCAACCTGCAAATCATCGGTAGACAAGCTATAAGCCCCTTTGCCAGAATTATATTGGGGACAGCCTAATTGGCTTCTCCAATAATAATCGGGAAAATGATAACCATTCTGATTAAAATATTGTTGACGACAGTCTGGCCGCCCCCAATTAGTACGCAAAAGCAGTATTTCCTGCTTATAATTAACAACTTGCCTTACTTGCCAACAATCTTGATCCCCTGGAACTATATAAGAATAAGACTCTGAAGCCTTCTTATCAACAGCAAAACCTCTTT
The DNA here is from genome assembly GCA_001771545.1 of candidate division WOR-1 bacterium RIFOXYB2_FULL_42_35. GTDB lineage: Bacteria > Margulisbacteria > WOR-1 > O2-12-FULL-45-9 > O2-12-FULL-45-9 > XYD2-FULL-41-8. Next base: position 13,751 of record MEUC01000027.1, read on the forward strand.
GGGTTAATTTCCAATATGTCGTCAAAGCCAGGTAAGATCCTAATGGTGCATTGGTTTTAGCCATAATAACCGGCGGACTTATTAGCAGTCTTTCTTCTTTTTCTTCCACGCTTTCCTCTGTTTCTGGTGTTTCTGACTCAAAGCCTGGTCTATTGCTGGCATCATAATCAGCGCTAAAGCCTCTAATTGCTGCTGTGCGACTTGAGGCAGCAACTAAAGAGCCGGGCCTTTTTACGGCTGGAGAAGAATCAGAGCTCTCTTGGGTCTCTTCACTAGGTTCGCTTTGAGAATCTTTTTTCACCTCGGTAACCGGAGTTTTACTACTTGTCTTATCCTGGCCAAAGAGAAAATGATAGCCAACACAACCAAGCACACCAAAAACCAGTAAAAAAAAGAAAACTAATGATCGAATTCGGCTTTGTGTTTTTCTAACACCTGCTAAAGGCTGGTCAGAGTCAATAGTAGTTTCTCTCTCCACCCACTTAACAGGGAACAAATCAACTATCCTCTGTTGATCTCTTGGTTTAGTTTGTTTGGCCTTTTGCTGTGCAATTTCCTCCTCTAGAGATTCAATAGCTCTCTTGACATAAAAAGGACGATCTTCGACCTCAGCAAATCGTTCTTCGATTAATTTAAGAGTCTGCTCAGGCTCATAATTTAAATGGGTCAAAGAGCCAGCAGCAAATTCCGCAGCTTTTAAATCGGTCTTTTTAAGAATTAGACAAAGTTTTTCCCAAACAGTTTGCGTTTGTTCTTCTGGAACTTTTTCAAAGGACTTTATTAGTTGGTCTGGTCTTATCAAGCGCTCCCAAATAGGCTCACTTTCATCAAAAAATGAAAATAAACGAACAAAATCTAGCCGGGCTAAGTTTCCCAAAGCATAAGCTGCTTCCCACAAAACCTTCTGCCAAGGATTAGGATCAGAGAGGCGTCCCAAAATTTCCCTAAAAATAGCATCAAGGTTAAACGTCTTGGCTATCTCTTTTCTGGCAGCTTCACAAGTAAAAACGTCAGCTAATGCCTCGATCAATAGTGGCCGGTGAAGCATTTGCCTGCAATTGAGAGCCAAAAGACAATTAAACATCAAAGATTTAACGGAAAAATGGCTTTGGCGAAAAAGGTGCAGTAACTTCAAATGCACCTTTGCTCTCAAATGAGTGGGAATATTATTGGTTTTAAAAATTAAAGCGATTTCTTTATCTTCGTTTTCCCACATCAAAGGATTAGGCGACCGTGACAGCATGGCTAGTCTTGAAATAACATTGCCAAGCACTTCCTCGGTCAAAACAGCTCGGGGTCTATCTTTTAGCAGCTTAGCCAAATCTAGCAGTGTTTGTTTTGCCACTTTTTGTCGAATAGCCTGGTTTAAAGGGTGGCTTCCCCGGGCCTTAAATTGCCCTTCGGCTGCACGACTACGGAGAGATTGTGCCAAGGAAGTATCTCTGCCCTTATGAGCACTATATCTGCTATATCTATTAATCATACATTTTCGCTACATATATATCGCCACTTTTGACTCGATATTTCAGCCTAAACCTCTATAATTAATCCCATACCAATTTTAATCTCTAAACACGCTGATCTTATTTGACAAAGAAACACTTGCGTATTACAATGTAATACAGGAGGTGCGATCATGACTAACAGAAGAATACTAACCTTGTCCCTGCCCCAAAGCCTGCAAAAAGAAATCGGCGAGGTGGCCAAGGAAGAAAAGGTCTCTGTCAGCGAATTGTTCCGCCTGGCAATTAGAGATTTTATCGGCCGGATGAAATGGGACAAAGCCGCTAAATATGGCCAGCGCGTAGCCAGGGAAATGAAAATTACCGAGGACGACATCGAAGGGATCGTGCATGAGTTCAGAAAAAAATAAGCTCCGCGTTGTACTGGACACCAACATCTATATCTCTGCCTTGCTCTTTGGCGGCCTGCCAGCCGAGCTTGTAGAACTGGCCAGGGACAAAAAGCTACAATTGCTAACCTCTTCGGCCATCTTATTGGAATTGGCAAGAATATTGCAAACCAAGTTTAAGTTCAAAAGAACCATGGTCTTAAATGTTGTGGCTGAAATTAAACGGTTAGCCGAAATTGTTAACCCTGAGATCAAGATTGATATTATAAAAAGTGATCCGGCTGATAATAAAATAATTGAATGTGCTGTAATAGGCCGGGCCGATTATATTGTAACGGGTGATAAAAAACATCTCCGGCCGCTCAATCATTACCAAAACATCATTATCAGGTTGCCAAGAGAATTTATTAAGGAAGCAATTTTTTAGCTTGGACATATGCCAATCTTAACCGCTAAACATGCCGGCTTCTGCGAAGGCGTAGAAAGAGCCTATCGCATTGCTTTAAAAGAGATTGAGGCAGACAAAAATGTTTTTATGTTAGGAAATCTGGTCCACAATACTCAGGTTGTCGACAAGTTTAAAAAACTTGGTATTAAAAACATTAAAGACCTCTCAGAAATTTCTCCGGGGACAACCGGAACCCTAATTCTTTCTGCCCACGGTGTCCCCCCAGAAGTTTATGAACAAGCGAAAGTTTTAGGGCTAAAAATAGTTGATACCACCTGCCCTTGGGTTAAAAAACCCCAAAGAATTGCCCAACAATTAGCCCAAGAAGGCTGGCAGGTAATTATTGTTGGCGATAAAGGCCACCCGGAAGTTAAAGGTTTGGTTGGCTGGAGCGGCGGAACAGCTATTGTTGTTCAAAGCGTTGACGAACTAAAACAAGTTAGGCTCGATCAAGAAAAACCCCTTGGCGTGTTGGCCCAAACAACTCAATCAGAAGAAAGTTTTAGCTCGATAATTGCTTATTTAAAGCAAAACTTCAAAAACGTCAAAGAACAAAACACTATTTGCGGCGCCACAGAAAAAAGACAGAGCTCTGCAATTGATTTAGCTAAAAGAGTTGATTTGATATTAATCGTTGGCGACAAGATGAGTGCCAATACTAAGCGATTAACGGAACTCTGCTCTAAAACCGGCACTGAAACTCATCAAATCCAGACTGCTGAAGAATTAAATCTTGCTTGGCTCAAAGGCAAAGAAAAAGTTGGCATCACCGCCGGTGCTTCTACCCCTGATTGGGTGATTTGGGAAGTTGAACAAAAACTCAAAACTTGCTAATATTCCCTCGCCATGACCGAACACCATAAACCACGCATAACTTGGGGTTCTCAAACTGGTTTTATCTTTGCAGCTATCGGTTCTGCGATTGGACTTGGTAATATCTGGCGCTTTTCTTACATGGCCTATGAAAATGGTGGCGGCGCTTTCCTGATCCCCTACTTAATCGCCCTCTTAACTGCTGGAATCCCTTTAATGATCCTGGAATTCGGGCTTGGTCACAAAAAACATGGCGCCTCCTCCTTGGCTCTTGCTAAAATTGGCCGCGGTTTTGAATGGCTAGGCTGGTGGATGCCGGTTTTTGCCAGCCTGGGCATCATGCTCTTTTATAGTGTCGTAATCGGCTGGTGTGTCAACTATTTTTTCTTTAGTTTTAATCTGGCCTGGGGGACTGACACGCAAACTTTCTTTACCAAAGACTTTTTAAATCTTTCCGGCGGAGTCTTTCAAATTACCGGTATCCCCATCAAACTACTCTTCTCTTTAGGCCTGGTCTGGCTTATCACCTGGTTTATCTGTTTTCGTGAAGTCAATAAAGGGATTGAAAAAGCTTGTTTGATTTTCATGCCGCTACTTTTCGTTCTGACCCTAATATTAATCGCTTGGGGAATAACCCTTCCCGGAGCAATGAAAGGGATTGCCTGGTATCTTAAACCTGACTTTAGCAAAATCATGAATTGGAAAGTTTGGATGGCCGCTTATGGTCAAATCTTTTTTACTTTAACCTTAGGTTTTGGGGTAATGATTGCCTATGCCAGCTACTTACCCAAAAGAACAGATATTGTCAAAAACGCTATTATCACCAGCTTAGTCAATTGCCTTTATTCTTTCCTGGCAGGGTTTGCTGTTTTTAGCGTGCTTGGTTATATGGCCACCAAAAGTGGCTTGCCTATTGATCAAGTTGTCAAAGCCGGTCCTACCCTGGCCTTTGTTGTCTATCCCAAAGCGATTTCTCTTCTCCCCTTCTTTCGCGAAGCTTTTGGAATGATCTTCTTCGCCGCTTTAGTGATTGCAGGAATCTCTTCGGCAATTTCTTTGATCGAGTCTTTTTCACGAGCCATCACTGACAAATTTGCCTGGAATCGTCAATTAATTGTGACGGTTTTGTGTTTCTTTGGTTTTTTTGGCAGTCTGATTTTTGCTTCCGGCGCAGGACTCTATTGGCTTGATATTGTTGATCACTACATAAATCAATATGGACTGATTCTAGCTGGAATCTTGGAATGTCTGGTAGTGGGCTGGTTTCTAAAAGCCAAAGTTCTTCGTAATCATATTAATGCGGTTTCAGACTGGAACTTAAATCGCTTCTGGGACTTTACCATTAGGATCCTGACTCCAGGGATTTTACTCGTTATCCTCATCAGCAATTTAATCAACGAATTCCAACAACCATATGGGGGTTATAATGTTAACGCCTTAATTTTGCTCGGTGGTGGCGTCCTCTTAACAACTCTCCTGATCGGCTGGGGCCTCAGCTTGCCTAAATGGGACAAGAAGAAACTTGAGTACAACCACTTTGCCGAAGAAGATAAGTTGTTGGTCTAAATGACAGACCTTCTTAGTAATGAGAATAAAGTAATGCGCCTTGCCTGCCGGCCCGCTTCGCCGCGAGGCGATCAGGCAGGTAAAGCGAATATGTTATTTCCTATTCGCATTACACTTTACACATTACTTCTTTCGCTGCTACTTTGCTCTACCGCCTTCGCCTCCACTTTAGAACAACTCCGCTTCGTCCCTTATCCCGATAAAACTCGTTTAGTCTTTGATTTTGACCGAAACTTTCAGTATGAGACTAAAGCAAATAAATTAACCGGCCCGCCACGCCTGGTGATTGATTTGAACCGTAACTTCTTAAACATTAGCCCGGCTGAGATCATTTGTGGGGGGCTCGAATTTGCCAGAATTAGGTCCGGCTCCAAAAGCGGGATCGTCCACGCCCAAGTTTTAACGGTTGACCCACAAAAGATCGAGCTACGGCCTGCCTTGGCCAGAAAGAAAGAGGATCTCAACCTTCTTCTCTCCATCATCCAGTTTTTTAATCCCTGGAAAGAAGGCCCGGAAAAAGGCCAACAATTTTATCTCAACACAGTCAGCAATATCGTCAAAGACAACCAGGCCCTGGCCGGGGTTAATGGGACCTTCTTTGCTTCCAACGGTGATCCGCTGGGAATTCTCTTGATCGACGGAAAAGTTTTGTCCCAACCAATTCACGATCGCACTTCATTTTTTATTGATGACAATAATAGGCCTTATATTGATAACATTTTTGTTGTTAAAGATAAGAACTCCACATCCATAAAACTTGTGCCCTATGCCACCGCTCCCAAAGAGATCAGCCAACTTATTTCTGGCGGCCCGCGTTTGATCAAAAAAGGCCGGCTCTATGTTTCCAAACTGACCGAAAAATTTCAAAATGATATTGCTCGGGGTCGGGCAGCAAGAACCGCAATCGGAATTACCAAGCAAGATCAAATTCTGCTAGTAACGGTTGACGTCATAAGCAAAAAAAACAATAACCCATATGACCAACGCAAGAATAGTATCGGTGTAACGCTTGAAGAACTATCACAACTAATGTTAGATTTGGGGGCCGTGGAAGCCATGAATCTTGATGGGGGAGGCTCCTCGACAATGTTTGTTAAAGATCAAGTCGTCAATAACCCAACAGGTGGACAACAAAGACTAGTCAGCAACGCGATTATATTGAAAATAAAATAACAACACGTTTCCCCTCTCCCTCTGGGAGAGGGGTCTGGGGTGAGGGCTTAGTTAACCTCTCCCTTGCTTGCTGGTTTCAGCGCTTCAAAAAACTTTTGAAACTCGGAAGACAATGGCACCTTGCCATGCCAATGAGCCAAAACATCACTGTCTTGTTCAATTACTGTTGAAGGAATCTTGGTTACAGAATAAAAGGCCCCTTCTGCCAGACCATCAGCTGTTTCCATATCAAAAAATGTTAACCCGACCTCTTCTGGCTTAATCTCCCAACGGCTTAAAAAAGTCTCAAACTTCTTCATCGTTGTTTTACAAAACTCACACCCGGGCTTACCAAAAACCTTAACCTTCATGTTGTTCGCTGTCTGTTGTTCCACTTTCGTCTCCTCCTTTATAATATAACCCCACACTAAAGCGTGGGGAATGATTCCCTCAGAATTCATTCTGGGGTAGTGAAAACCCCTTTATGACGATCTCTTAACTCGGCAATCTTGCCCTTATTCCACCCGGGTACTCGAGAAAAATAGCCAGTAATCCTAGTAATCCCCTCAATATTGGCTGAGGAACAATGGGGACATTGTTCATGCAAGCCACGAGTTGTTTTGCCACAGTCGGCACAAGATGTAAACTCTGGCGAAAAAGCAATTTGGGCATTATCTGTATTCTTGAAAGTTTTGATCACAAAATTAGCAATTGATTCGGCCGAAGGCCTTGATTCCCCCAACCAAACGTGAGTTAACGCTCCAGCATCAATCAAAGGATGAAATAACCCTTCCCGCTTAACTTTATCAATGGCATTCATGGGCTGGGAAACATTAAAATAAGTTGAGTTGGTATAATAAATTTCCTCACTGCCTTGGTTGCCTTTTATAACCTGTTTGGTTTGCTCTGGAAAATGGGCCATATCCAGCTTGGCAAAGCGATAAGCGGTTGACTCGGCTGGGGTCTGCTCTAAAACAAAGTGCTGGTCATACTTTTCCGACAATTCCTCACACTTCAGCTTCATAAAAGAGATAATTTTTAGGCCGAAACGCAGGGCAGCATCACTCTCGTGCATTTCTTGTCCAAGATGAAACTGTACCATCTCATTTAAGCCAAGGATACCAACTAGATAGGTAACTCGGCGCAACCTTAGATAAGCTTCGCCGTCTCTGTTCATCGCCAGCAGAGCCAAAGGCCCATTTTCGCCTTCAGCTAACAATAGCTCAATAAATTTTCTTTTCTCATTGTGGGCTCGGATGACAATTTCCAGAGAATTCTCTATTTCCTGAAAAAGCTGGTCAGTATCTTTTTCGGCTCGATACGCCAGACGCGGTAAATTGACCGTCACATTTTGAATCGCGGAATAGCGCATCCGCCATGGTTCTTTAGCATCTTGAAGGTCTGAGTATTCTAATTTAAAAGATAGGCGGCAGCACTCGGAAATCTTAGCGGTCTCCCCCCGATCAAAGACAAAATACGTGTTGCCCATCTCTGTTGCTACTTCAGAAATTAATTTAAGAAATTCTTCGTGACCTGGCGTGTTGAAAAACTTGTCGGTAATATGAACCAATGGTTTAGGAAAGAAAAATGGTCGGCCGGAAGCATCCCCTTCTTTGTAAACCTCAAACATGGCTTTAGCAAAAGACTGGGCTTCATTAATATAGTCGGAGTAAACCTTGCCAGTTGGAATTCCACCACGACCCAAGGCCGGCACGTTTTCAAAGTGTTTGGGAATTTCCCAGTAGACATTTAAGTCGGAAAACAACCCTTGGCCGCCACGAGAAACAGCCACACCGGCAAACTCGGTAATTAACTTGCGGGCTAGTTTTTTAACGTGACCATAGCCATAGCCTTCAATGTACGGCGCCAGGAAAAGATTAACCGCATCCCAACCAATTGCCCCGGCAAAATAGCCATGCAAAGCTGTAGAAAATTTAACAATTTGAGCTACCAGCTCATCAGCGTCCTGAGCTGAACCTTCAAGACCCTTAGTCCCTGGCAAATCCAAACCAAATTTTTTCACAAATTCAATTGACTGACCACTGCAGTAAGGCCGATCAATAAATCCTAGATCATGTAAATGGATGTCCCCACACATATGGGCATCTGCTACTGGCAAAGAAAAAACATTGAGCAGGGCATACTCTTTCTTAATGTTTTCGGCTAAGGTTAAATTTGTCGCTTCTGGCGAGTGGGGAGAGTTGGCGTTCTCTTTGTTTTTGTGGAAGATAATTTTATTGACATCATAAACCGGCACCCCTAAGCGAGTGTGTTTACGTCTGGCATCTTCAAGCCCATACTCCAACAACTTAACATCAACCAACTCTCTAACCAAAGGGGAAGTGATTGTTTTAACGGCAATCGTACGCAACTGTTTTTCCACCTCAATCGCAATAATCGTCGCTATTTCACGATTGATGCCGGTTTCTTTTACTAGAGCCCCAATAATTTTTTCCCGATCCCAAGCCACAATATCATCGGTTGAGGTGCGGACAAAGACTGACAAATCCGTGGCATCTTCTTTTTCCAAAATGGAACCGAGAATTTTATTCTCGGGTTCCGTCTTGGATTTTGGAATCTCCTTGGTTATTGTCTCTTGGTTATTGGTCATTTACTAAAGGCCTCCCCCACTCTTTGACGTTGCTTTAATTCACCAAGCTTGCCTTTATTCCAACCGGAAATCTTGGAAAAATAACCAGTAATCCTAGTAATGCCATCGATATTGTCTGACTGACAATAAGGACAAACTTCTTTGAGGCCGCGCACAATTTTGCCGCACTGGTTACAAGAAGTAAATTCCGGGGAAAAAGCGATTTGGGCATTGTCGGTATTCTTAAAGGTCTTGATCACAAAATTAGCAATAGATTCTGGAGAAGGTTTTGATTCGCCCAACCAAACATGGGTTAATGCCCCAGCGTCAATTAAGGGATGAAACAACCCTTCTTTTTTGACTTTTTCAATCGGGCTCATAACTTCACCCACATTAAAGTAGGTGGAGTTGGTATAATACATTTCTCGAGTTTCTTTGTTGCCTTTAACAACCTTGTTAGCCTGCTCAGGAAAGTGTTCCATATCAAGTTTGGCAAAACGATAAGCTGTTGATTCTGCCGGAGTCTGTTCCAAAACAAAATGCATGCCATGTTTTTTGGACAACTCTTCACACTTTATCTTCATATAAGAGATAACTTTGAGCCCAAACTTTAAGGCCTCATCATTTTCGTGCAGCTCCTTGCCGAAATGAGCCTGAACCAACTCATTCAAACCCAAAATCCCAACTAAATAACTAACCCGCCACATGCGCAAGTAAGCTGTGCCATCCCGCTTCATCGCCAAGAGTGACAATGGTCCACGATGGGCTTTAGCTAGTAACTCTTCGATAAACTCTTTCTTTTTAATATGGGCTTGAGCGGACAACTCCAAATAATAAGATAAGAGATCAAACAATTTTTCATCGGCGCCCTTGGCCTTAAAAGCCAGGCGCGGCAAATTGATGGTCACGTTCTGCAAAGCAGAATAACGCATGCGCCAAGGCTCATTAGCGTCATCAAGATCGGATTGATCCAGCTTAAACGACAAGCGGCAGCATTCAGAAATTTTGGCAGTTTCTCCACGGTCAAAAACAAAATAAGTTGTGCCCATCTCGGCCGCAACTTTAGAAATATGGATTAAAAATTCTTCATGGCGTGGGGTCTTGAAGAATTTTTCAGTCATGTGCACCAATGGTTTAGGGAAGAAAAAGGGCCGACCGGAGCCATCACCTTTCATATAAACATCAAACAAGGCCCAAGCAAAACGCTGAGACTCTTCAATATAATCGGAATATGTTTTCCCGGTATATTCACCACCAGGCCCAATAGCCCGAACATTTTCAAAGTGCTTGGGTATTTCCCAGTAAATATTAATATCAGAGAAGATTGCCTGACCACCACGAGCTACAGCCTGCTGACTATATTCATAGATCATCATCTGAGCAACCTGATGGACCTCTGCGTCAGACATACCGACTAAAAATGGGGCAAAGAAAATATTGACCGCATCCCAACCAATTGCCCCGGCAAAAACCCCTTGCAGTGCGGCAGAGAATTTAACCATTTGAGCCAAAAGAACTTCGGCATGTTTAGCTGGTTTGGCGATTGATAAGGCATTGGGCAGATCTAAACCGAATTTCTTAACGTACTCAACCGACTGGCCGCTGCAATAAGGACGATCAACAAAACCTAAATCGTGCAGATGGATGTCTCCACGCATGTGCGCATCTGCTATTTCGGCAGGAAAAACATATAGTAAAGCGAATTCTTTTTTGATCCCTTCAGCAAGGGTCAAGTTTGTGGCCTCAGGCCCATGAGGGACATTCGCGTTTTCCTTGTTTTGGCTGAAGATAATCTCTTTAACATCGAAAAGCGGTGCACCTAAACGAGTATGCAAGCGACGGGCATCTTCTAAACCATGCTCCAACAATTTGACGTCGACCAACTCACGAATTAGCGGGGAGGTAACTGATTTCAGATTAAGACTTTTAATCTGCTCTTCCACTTCCCAGCCAATCAATTTAGCCACCGACTCGTCAATTTGTGTTTCGCGGATCAGGGCCGCCACAATTCTGGCCCGATCCCAACCTACTATGTTATCCGCTGAAGTGCGGACAAATAAGGCTAAATCAGTTGCATCCTCAAATACTTTCTTTTCTTTCGTCATTACTCCACTTTCCATTCCCTTATCCTCCTACTGTTATTTCGTTGACCTCGCGGATGAATTCTGAGAGGTTCTCAAATTTACGACAAACCGAAGCAAAGCGTACATAAGCAATCTTGTCGATATTTTGCAATTGGGCCATAACTAGTTCGCCGATTTTAACTGTGTTGACTTCCCTACCTGCTTCACGGTGAACTTGCTTTTCAACTTCATCAACCAATTCTTCGATCGCTTCCGCACTAACTGGCCTTTTTTCGCAAGCCCGCAAAATTCCTTTAGTAACTTTTTCGCGGCTGAATTGTTCTTTGCGACCATCACGTTTGATAACTGAAACCGGCTTTTCTTCCACTCTTTCATAAGAGGTAAAACGCTCGCGGCAAGACAAACACTCTCTACGTCGACGGATTACCTTACCTTCCTCGGTTTCTCTTGACTCTAATACTTTGTCTTCAATTGCGTCACAAAATGGGCACTTCACCTTGATCCCCCTATTAATGCATATCTAGTGAGTGTTAGAATTTATCACACCACATATGGTGTGTCAAGAGGCATTTTGTCCCCTAATTTGGGAGGGTTTCAGCGATTTTTACGTCGTGGCCGATGACAAAATTATAAGCTGGCATCCGTTTTTTTCCCTCTGCCTGAACCTCAGTTATCAACAAATGACCATTGCCCGTGGCGACGATAAAACCAATGTTTTTGACAATTTCAACAATTGTTCCAGGTAAGTTTGAACCGCCAACCAAATCAAGAACGTGAATTTTTGAACCCCAAATTTTGAGTAGTTTTTCTTTATAATATGTCTGCGCTACTGGCCAAGGGACCATAGCACGGATACGATTGTGAATTTCTAGCGCCGACTTTTTCCAATCAATCTCCCCCAACTCTTTAGTAATCAACGAAGCATAGCTTGCCTCAGAATCATTTTGCTTTATAAACTTAGCTTTGCCAGACTCAATTTCAACTAAAGCCTTGTGCAAAAGATTATCTGCCCGCTTAAAAAGTTTTTCTGTTAAAACTGGTGTCGTATCATCTTCATCAATAAAAACTTTTTCTTGTTTAATAATGTCGCCTGTATCCAAACCTTCATTGAGTTTCATAATAGTCAGGCCGGTTTCTTTTTCTCCATTTAATAACGTCCACTGAATTGGCGCGGCCCCCCTGTACTTAGGCAACAGAGAAGCATGAATATTAACACAACCAAACTTGGGCAGGTCTAAAATTTCTTTGGGTAAAATTTTGCCATAAGCCACTACTATTATAATATCCGGGTTTAATGATTTAAGCAGGCTGAAAAAGACTGGATTGCTTTTAACTTTTTCCGGTTGTTCAATTGGTAAGGCATGTTTAAGGGCTAATTCTTTAACCGGGGAAGAAGTAATTTTCTGTCCGCGCCCTTTGGGTCGATCAGGCTGTGTTACAACACAGAGAATCTCATGTTGAGATGAAATTAAATTGTCCAGCACTTTGGCTGCTGATTCTGGTGTTCCCATGAAGATAATGCGCATCTTCCCTCCTGTGCTGCAGTGCTACTGCACTACTAGATTAGTTCCTCTTTTTTCTCAGCCTCAAACGCCATATGTTTTATGGTGCTGGGATCTTCAACGCGGTCAATAAAAACCTTGCCGTCCAAATGGTCAATCTCATGTTGTAACACTGTGGCCAAAAGCCCTTCTGCCTCAATTTTGTTGATTTTTCCCGAATTATCCATACCTTGAACAATAACCTTAGAAGCCCTGGTTACTGGAGCCTCAACTCCAGGAAGACTCAAGCAGCCCTCCATAAAAGCTTGCTTGCCCCCTTTTTTTAGTATCTTCGGATTAACCAAAGCAATCGGTCCTTGTCCAATATCGGCCACAATCACTCGCAAAGAGACCCCAACTTGAGGAGCGGCCAAACCAACCCCAGGCGCTGTATGCATGGTTTCGATCATGTCATAAATCAAGGTAACAATTTCCGGGGTCACCCTTTTAACCGATTTGGCCTTCTTTTTTAGAACCGGATTTGGAAATCTGACAATTTTGCGCTGCATGGGTAAATTATAGCGTAATTCAACAAAAAGGATAAGGGCAAAAGGGTGCACCTCTGCCCTTCGCCTTATTTTCCCTCAAAGTGAAATTTCTGTTGACTTAAATCTCATGCTCGTCGCTGGACGAGATGGCTACAGATTAGTTGACACAACCAGCGGAGATATCATCCTGTAAAAACCCGCTATCTACACCAACCCCATCGGCTCAACATCAATCGTAACTCGCACATCCTTAGGTGATTTAAGTTTATTAATCGCCTGTGCTACTATGCTACTGGCTACTTTCAATTCCCCAGTCTTCACCAACATCCCATACCGCCACTGACCCCTAACTCTAGGAACAGGCGCAGAAGCAGGGCCAAGAACCCCCTGCTTTAACTCCGCCTTTAAAAGCTCTCCCAACTCTTCAGCTACTTGAGCAACCTTGGCCTCTTCTTTGCCAGAGATAGTAAGACTAATTATTTTTGAAAACGGCGGATAACCAAGTTCTTGCCTATGTTTAATCTCCTGATTATAAAAAAGCTCGTAATCCTGTTTAGCCGCCGCTTGGATCGCATAATGCTCCGGAGAATACGATTGAATAATAACCTTGCCCGGCAAATGATGGCGTCCAGCCCTGCCGGCAACTTGGGTTAAAAGTTGAAACGTATGCTCAGCAGCTCTAAAATCTGGCAAACGCAAATTTGTGTCGGCAGAAACCACGCCAACTAAAGTAACGTTAGCCACATCCAACCCTTTGGTCACCATTTGCGTGCCAATCAAAATATCAGCCGCACCTTCGGCAAAGGTTCTAAAAATAACTTCGTGTGAGCCGCGCTTAGAAACAGCATCGCGGTCATAGCGCAAAATTCTCACACCAGGAATAAGCGTGGCCACTTCATTTTCTATTCTTTGCGTCCCTGTGCCAAAATAGGTTATGGCGGAGGCATTGCATTGCGGGCAAACACGTGGCGGAGTTGTAGAGTAATCACAACGATGACAACGCAGCTTTTGCTCCTTGGTATGATAGGTTAAAGAAATTGCGCACTGGGGACACTCAACCGTAAAACCACATTTCTGACACATGATAAAAGTAAAATAGCCTCGACGATTAATAAAAAGAATCGCTTGTTGCTTGTTTTCAATCGTTGTTTTTAGTTCTAATCTTAATTGCTCAGAAAGAATAAAGCCCCTATCCTCACGCATGTCGATAATCTTAACTTCCGGCAAGGCTCGATCATCGATTCTTTTCGAGAGAACCAGCTTGGTGATTTTCCCTTGTTCGGTCTGATAATAAGTCTCTAAAGAAGGGGTGGCTGAACCCAAGACAAGCACAGCTTTATGTTGTTTCGCCAGAAAATCCGAAACTTCCCTGGCATGATAGCGCGGACTTTTGTCGGATTTATAGGTTGTTTCGTACTCTTCATCTATGACAACTAACCCAAGTTTCTCGACTGGTGCAAAAATAGCCGACCGTGCCCCGAGAATTATCTGTGCTTCTTTATTTTTAATTCGCTGCCATTCTATTTGTCTCTGTTTTAAAGTTAGTGCGCTATGAAGAACTGCTATTTGATCGCCAAACCGATCACGAAAACGTTCAACTATTTGTGGGGTTAAACCAATTTCCGGAACCAAGATAATGGCGCTCTCGCCTTGTTCAAGAACCGCTGCCGTCGCCCGCATATAAACTTCTGTTTTCCCAGAACCGGTTATGCCATGGAGAAGAAAAGTTTTTGTTTGTTTTGCTTCTACTGCAGCCTTAATTGCTTTAAACGCTGCTTCCTGCTCATCCGTTAATTTAATCTTTGGATCTTTGATCTTTGCCCCTTGAGATTTATTTTGATCTTCGATCTTTGCTCTTTGCTCTTTACCCCCTGATCCCATCACCAACTTCAGGGCTGACGAAAAAAACGAACAGTAGTAATCAGCAATCCACTTCGCCAACTCAACCTGTTTTTCTGTAAAAAGAGGGTGATCAGAAGTTGCTTCCAAGATATCTTTAACTTTTTCTACGTCGGCTTTTCCCACCAAGCCGATCACATAACCCACTGTACTGCGCGGACCAAAAGGTATCAAAACTTGCGCGCCAACCAAAATTTTATCAACTAAATTTGGGGGAATACTATAGTGGTAGACTTTGTCAGAGAAACTGCTGGTTTTAGCCAGAACTACTTCGGCGTACATTCTTATAGTATAGCAAAGTTTAATGGTGCGGGTTTTCGGGTCATACGCATTTTTTACTTGACAACTCCAAATATCCATGTAAAATGGAGTTATGTACTCCAGATTGCTGAAGCCGCCGCAAAAGAGCTTTTTCTTGTTTGGCCCCAGAGGAACAGGCAAAACCACCTGGGTTAAAAACAATTTTCCCCAGGGTCTCTACTTTGATTTGCTAGAGGCCGAGCTCTTTAACGACCTTTTGGCTGATCCCCAAAGGCTTGATAATTTTATCCCTAAGAATTTTGACAACTGGGTTATTCTTGACGAAGTCCAGAGAATCCCAGAACTTTTAAATGAAGTTCACCGGCTAATTGAAAAATACCGTTACAAATTTGTCTTAACTGGTTCCAGCGCCAGAAAGCTGCGAAGAGCTGGAGTAAATCTTTTGGCTGGACGAGCCTTGACCTATTCTATGCATCCCTTGTCAGCCTTGGAACTAGGCAATAATTTTAATATAGACCATTCTCTCAAGTATGGGCAACTGCCCGCCGTATATACCGAAGCCGATCCCAAAGCCTACCTGGAGAGCTATGTTAAAACTTATTTAGAAGAAGAAGTTGGGCAAGAAGGCTTAACCCGAAATCTTGGGGCTTTCACTAGATTCCTTGAATCAGCCAGTTTTTCGCAAGGGTCGGTTTTAAATATTTCCGCAGTTGCCAGAGAATGTGCTATCGAGCGAAAAGTGGCTGAAAACTATTTTTCTATCTTGGATGACTTATTGTTGGCCAGCAGGGTGCCTGTTTTTACCAAGCGCGCCAAAAGAAGAATGGTTAGCCACCCAAAATTTTATTTTTTTGATACTGGTGTCTATAAAACCCTTCGTCCCATGGGCCCATTAGATGCGCCAGAAGAAGCCCAAGGGATTGCTTATGAAACTTTGATCTTCCAAGAACTAAAAGCCATCAATGATTATTTAAAGCTTGGATACAATATCTATTATTGGAGATCGGCCAATGACCTTGAAGTTGACTTTGTGCTTTACGGCCCCCGTGGAATTAAAGCTTTTGAAGTAAAAAGAACCGGCAAAATTTCCGCCGCTTTACTTAGCGGTTTAAGGCGTTTTGGTCAAGATTATCCAGCCGCTAAAACTTATTTTTTGTATGGCGGCAACCGCAGGATAAACGAACAGGACATAGAAATAATACCCGTTTCTCTCTTCCTCAAAAAATTGCCCGAATTTTTGTAAGGCTCTACTTTGCAGCAGCAATTTTGTCTAATATTATACTTCCGGGGGGGGGCTGTCAAGAAAACGATTCAGAAAACGATTCGGCAACGGACATTTCATGCTGAGCATTCAATGCGAAGCAAGCCGTTGCCCTACATGGTTGCAACCAGACGATCCAATATTGTTTGCGCAGCTTGGTTTTTAGTTTGTTGCGGAAATTTTTTAACTTTGCCCTTTTTATCGATTAAAGAAAATTTAATTTTATCACCATCAAAAGTCTCCGGCCCATTAGCCACAATCAAATCTAAATCTTTTTCTTTAAGTTTTTTCTTAGCATTCTTAATCAAATCCTCAGTCTCAAGAGCAAAGCCAACCAACACTTTCTCGACCCTGTCTTTTTGTTTCGCCACAGTTTTTAAAATATCTTTAGTAGGTTTTAGTTTTAAATTAATATCTACCTTACCTTTGATCTTTGATTTTTGATCTTTGATCTTCGGACGATAGTCCGCTACTGCCGCTGCCATTATAACGACATCAGTCTGGTCATAGTGAGCCAACACCGCCTCAAGCATTTCTTCTGCTGATTGAACTCTAATTGGCTTAATGTCAAGTGGTGCCGACAAATTAGTCGGCGCGGAGATCAAAGTAACATCTGCTCCTCGCTCTCGTGCAACCTGAGCCAAAGCATAGCCCATCTTCCCTGATGAATGATTGGTGATATAACGAACTGGATCAATCGCCTCGCGAGTCCCACCGGCAGTAACTAAGATTCTTTTGTCTTTTAAGTCTTGCTGCGCTACTGTGCTACTGAGCACCTGCGCGACAATCTCCCCAGGTTCCGCCATTCTCCCTACATCATCATCCCCACAGGCAAGCCTGCCTTCAACCGGCCCAATAAACTCGCAACCCGCAACTCGCAACTCGTCAACATTCTTAGTCACGATTGGATTGCGCCACATTTCACAATTCATAGCCGGAGCAATTATTTTCTTCGCTGTTGAGGCCATAACAGTGGTAGTAAGCGCATCATCAGCAATGCCATGGGCAATTTTGCCAATAACATTAGCCGTACAAGGAGCAATAAGAATAAGGTCAGCCTTTTTGGCTAAAGTAATGTGGGGAACTGGTAGACTGGATAATTCATTAGCAAAGAGATCGGAAATAACCGAGTTGCCGGAAAGGGTACGAAAAGTAAGAGGACCAACTAGCTGGGCAGCTTCTCTGGTCATCACCACCCAAACATCAGCATTAAGTTTTTTTAAACGCGAAACAACCTCACAGGCTTTATAAGCCGCAATCCCACCGGTAACCCCAACAATTATGGTCTTGCCTTTTAACATCTCTCTGCACTACTGTCCCTCTGTGCTGCTGCGCGACTATTTCTTCTTCTCTCCCTTCTCTATCTTTTCAACTTTTTTCTTAGCGCCTTTAGCCAGACTTTCAAGAATAGAAGGTCGCTCAGTTTCTTTGTCTTTTTTGCCAGAGTCTTTTGGTTTATTCGTTGGGCCTGCCAGAATCTTAATCTTTATTTTGTCATCAGCAATCTCTCTCAAAGCCGTAACTAGTGGGTTATTCGGATCAAAATGGTTAACATAAGGCAGCGATCCTTCAATTATTTGCTTGGCTCTACCGGCAGCTGCATTCGACAAAAGAAACTTATTACCCGCCTTTTCTAGAAGCTCATCAAGGTTTATATCTATATCACTCAATTTAATAACGTCCTTTCTTTTTCAACATTTATAATCGCCTGGATTTTCTCCGCGGCTGATTCGACTCTATCATTAACCACTATATAATCATATTTTTCCATAACTTGCAGCTCGGCAATCGCTGCGCGCAACCGATAGTTTACCACCTCCAGATTTTCTGTTTTTCTTTTTTTCAACCTAAAGGCCAAAATATCAACTGAAGGAGGGATTAGGAAAATAAAAACCGTGGCGGTTTTTAACTTCCCCTTCCCTAAAACTTCTTTGATCGAGGCCGCACCCTGCACGTCAACTTCGCAAACTGTGGTGCCGCCCTTGATCAGTTGTTCTTTGATAGTACTAACTAGCGTGCCATAATAATAACCGTGCACCTTAGCCCATTCTACAAATTCGTTATTCCTAACCTTTTGGTCAAATTCCTCTTGAGAGAGAAAATAGTAATGTTCTCCGTGTGTCTCACCTGGCCTGGGAGGTCTCGTTGTAGCAGAAACAGAGAGCTTGATGTTTTTGTTAAGCTTCAAGATCCTTCTAACTACTGTAGACTTCCCAACCCCGGAAGGACCCGAGACAACAACCAGTATCCCCCGCTTCTTGCGCGCTTTTTTAGCCATAAACAGCATAATTTTAGCACGATAAGCTTGACAAATCAATGATCGAGAGGTATATTCAAACAAAATCATAAGGAGGGCTACTATGAAGAAGGTTTTTGTGACTGTTTTGTTGGTGGCGTTTTGTGCTTCCCTGGCTTCTGCTCAATTGTTGATTGGTGCTAAGGCTGGAGGCATGGGTGGTGCCGGTGTTGCCAACGTTACCGACCTAGCTGCTGCTTATTACAATCCGGCTGCTTTAATGAGAAGCAATGTTAAAGCCGCGGAAGTCAAAGCTTCCCTTGGTGCAACATATACCGACCCAACCGATGTCATGAGTGCCTTAGGCAAAGCCGGTGATCCTGCTTCGTTTATTGCTGATAGTTATAGTAAGGCTCTTTCTTTTACCGGTAATATTGATGGCGTGATCGGGGTCAATGTTAAAAAGGTTGGCATAAGTATTCTTCCTGAACTTAGCTCAACCGTTCAAAAGAATGCTAACAGTTTAGAGTCAAACATGAGCGTTACTGGTCAATACGCAACTGTAGTAACTTTAGGAAAAACTTTTGCTCCCTCTTTTTTACCAGCCACTGTTGATGTTGGTGTCAATGCTAAATATATCACGGCTTATAGCAGTTCTATCACAACCACAGGAACAGCGACCAATGCTTCAGGCACTAAAGCCTATGGCAGTGGAACCGGTTACGGTTTTGACATTGGGGCTTTAACCACTTTTACCGTTCCTTACGTAACAGAACTAAAAGTCGGGGTTGTGGCTAGAAACTTACTACAAAGCGTAACTTATGCCAACAAGACTCAGCCTTATTATTTAAATTATAACGGCACCACTGCCACCGTAACATCCGGAGCAGAGACAGCTTTGGCTGATTCGACCACAACTGTTAACCCAAGCTATGTCGTTGGTGCTTCTGCTGTTGTTCCTGGAATTAACTTATTGGTTGCTACTGATTTGGAATACACCACTTCCGGCACCAACTCTCACCTCGGCTTGGAATATCCAATTCTGTTAAACCTGGTCCTACTTCGAGCTGGAACAGCTAATGGTAATGGTTTAGCAAAAACCACTGTGGGAGCAAAAATAAACTTCCCAATCTTTACTCTTGATGCTGTGATTGTTTCCGATGCTAATAATTCTTCGGCTCTGTCATATATAGTAGATGTTAATTTGGGGTGGTGAGGCTTTGTAGTTAGTAATTGGTAATTAGTAGTTTGTAAGTCAAAAACAAAATACAAATTACTATTGCAAAAGACAAATTACAATAAAGGGATCAAGGCTTAAAGCTTTGGTCCCTTTTGGTTTATACTAGCCTAGTCTAAAAGGAACAGGAGTTATTTCTGTAGGATGCTCGAAATATGAAGAGTCTTCAATAACCACAAAAGCGTGCTGCATTTGATAATAACCAAGCACTCCTTGTTCTGCTTCTGTATAACGCACGATTTGAGCAAACTGATCAAGAGTTACTGGTCTAGTTAGTCGTCCTAAAACAACCTGATTAATCCTGAATGTCTGTTTCTTCCTTGCTGCAGCGCCAGCCCCTTGATTGTTGTCTTCAAATAAACTATCGATTAGAAGGCTAAAAACCTCTGCCTGTTCCCTTAGTTCTCTAATGTTTCCATCTAAGGGAAAAGTTTTCAACATTACAACCCCATCCCGACTAACAAACAATCCTCCCACCAACACGGTTGGCTTATTTATAGTTGGGACAACCCTCTGCAGGTTCGATACAAAGTTACTCTTAGCAATCTTTTGCTGTCCTTCCTGCGGGATTGGGGCAGTTATTTCTCTACCAACAGCCAAATGGAAATGAGCCATATCCATTCTTTGGGGAAGAAAATTAACACCATCTTGTAGAAAAGGGTGCGTCAAACGAAAGTTTGTGTATGCGGATTGAATAGCAGCAAACAATTCTGGGGGAGCTTGTCTCTCTAACAATGAGGAACAACATAAATCCCAGCCAGGTTTATGAACATACTTTTTAGTTTCAGCAGCTCCGGTTGTTTCATAATGATCTCCATCTGCTGTCAAAAGCAAGCTGGATTGCACATTGGCTTTCCCCTCTGCAACAAGCTGCTTTGCTCCTCCAGCGATAAGCTTTGTGTATACACGCATCAATGCCTCTATCTCACCAATAAGTCCATCATCAATCGGCAATTCCCTTCCCTCAATCATAACCTTTCGCCTGTCGGTTATTGCTGCAAGAACGTCGGTCACCTGCACTCGATCACCCCCACGCTTAGATCCTTTACCAACTTGCCCCATAGGCCTGGCAAGTTCCGCAGCCCTTAAATCAATTGGTCTCTGCCGTATTTTTCCTGTCATCTTTAATTTCTCCTTATCAATAATATCTATTGAGACCTCCGAAAAAGTAAGCCCTTCCTGGCCTCCTAAACTATTATCGACAACTCCCCCCCCCCCAGATTTCACTTTTTCTGTAACTATTTTCAAATTGTCGCAAATTTCAAAGAAGGTTAGGTAAAGACTACAGAATAAACAACAAAAAAAGCACCTTTACCTTTTTCCTTCCCTTTGCCTTCGCCTTTATGCAAAAATTACGCTATAATTTACCCATGCGTCGCCTGCTTATTTTACTGTCATTACTAGTAATTGCTATTTTCAATTCCGGCTATAGCGCCACTAATTTTACCAATTCGATTTACGATGAAATTAAAACCCAAACCATCAAAGGGGTTAAGAATTATTTCAAAAAAGATATCACCATTGGCAAAGCCAGCGGCATCATCCTTGGCCAGATTGTTTTTGAAGACGTTCGCTTTGCTGGGCAAGCAACAGTCAAAAAAGTTTATATTAACTATAATCCCATTACCTTTGCCTTCAAAAAAGACATTGTTCCAGCCATCACCAAGATCACGCTCAAAGAAGGTAATTTTAAAATCACCCGAAACAGTCAAAATAAATGGAACTTTGACTCCCTGCTCCCCCCGGAGGAACCTGGTGGCCCACCCCCTCCCCCTTTCCATGCCAAGCTGGTTTTTGACAACTGTACCATAGATTACCAAGACGAAATTGGGTATGGAAAAAGGGCTAACAAATTTGGTCAAGAGATCAAGGAGGTCAACGGAACTGTTAGCTTTCAGCAGAAAGATCAGATTGCCATCGATCTTAACGGAACCATTGAAGATAGCAACGGAACTTCTCCGGCCACAATCAAAGGGGCGGTTGACTTTAGCACGTCAAAATACGAGTTCAAGATTGAGTCGGAAAAGCTTGACCTGAAAAGATGGTCCAACTATGCTGTCCCCTTTCTGCCGATTAAAGCTGATTCGGGGCAAGTTAATTTAAGCCTTAAGTTAAGCCAAGCTAAAAAAAAAGGCTGGCCAACTGCTTTAGTTGGAAACTTTGTTTTTATAAATGCTGAAGCCAAGCTTGACGAATATAAGATTTCGAACTTAAACGGAACTCTCTCAATTGACGATGAAGATCTAACCTTCAAAGACGTTAAAACCGAAATCAATGGGCTGCCAATTAAAATCAATGGTAGTCTGAATGATTATAACCAGCAAAAAATCGACTTGGTCGTTTCCCTGTCACGGTTGGACTTAAAAAAACTGGTCTCAACTATCCCCCAAGCCAAACACCTTGATCTCAAAGGCTTTGCCAGTGGTCCACTTAAGATCACAAGAACAATCAACAAGCCCTTAGTTGAAGGCCAACTGGCAATTTCCAAAGGTCTGCTTTACAATCAGGCATTTTCCGGGCAAGCCAATTTCTCTTTTCAACAAAAGCGACTAAAGGTTTCCGTCCCCGTTGCTAATTTCTACAAAGGGCAGGCGTTTGGTGATGTCAAAATAGATTTTTCCACGGCAACCCCAACCCTGTCTATTGCCTCGCAGCTAAAAAAAATCAATCTAGCCAGCTTGTCACAAGGCACCCCTGGAATTGTTGGACAAGCAAATGGAAACTTTACCCTCTCAGGCCCAATTAACAATTTAAAGGGGGCCCTTTTGGTTAAGCTCTCAGAAGCAATGCTAATGGGTCAGCCTTTGCAAGAGATCAAGTCCTCCCTGCAAATCAAAGATGGCAATGTCTATTTAGAAGACTTTACCGCTTCCTCAGAGACTGGCTCGCTTCAGTCTTCTGGAACAATCAGTCGGGACCTTTATTTTAACTTTTTAGCCACAGCCAAAGGCATCAAGCTCCGTGGCAACGGATTGTTCGGTTCTATGGAAGCAACAGTAGATTATTTTAAGGGGAGCATTGGCTGGCTGCTGGATAATAACTTTCTGGTCGCACCCTTAAGGAACCTAAATGCCTCTGGAGAGGCGTCGCTCAGTCATGGCCACATTGGCGAACAAGAACTTGACCTGGCCCAGGGTAAGTTCAGCATGGGCCAAGGGGAAATTATTATTGATCATGTTGTCCTGCAAAATGACAACTCAACCATTTACGCCTCAGGGCAAACAGGTATCGGTTTCCCGACAAACCTGAAAATTAGCGGGAAAAAGGTGGCCTTAGCTGACCTGAAAATATTAAATTATCTTGTCCCTAAAGAATTTAAAGACCCCAGCGGAACTGGCGATATTGACATAGAGATTGGCGGGGAAATCAAAAAAGATAGCCTTTTTACCTCCCTAGCCCCGTTGTTGGATCTAAAGCTAAGTGGCCAAATAAAGTTAAAACCAGCGGTTATAGCTGGGGTTCCCCTAAGCGAAAGCAAGGTTGATTTTTCTTGGGATCGAAATAATTTAGATTTCAACAACTGCCGACTAAAAAACCCGACCTCCAACCTTAATTTCAATCTTAATTACAATAAAGAGGGCAATATTAGTGGCCGTTTTTCCGGAACCGTTGATCTGTCACAAACACAAAAACTCACCCAGAAATACGGTTCTTTTGCCGGTTCAGTTGGTTTTTATTTTGATTTAAGCGGGTCAACCAAAAACCCGCAATCTCAAGGTAACTTTTGGGCTGATAATTTTAAGTTTAACAAATTATTTTTTGATCGAGCTGAAGGGAGTTTTATTTATTCGGAAAATATCCTAAAACTAAGCACCCCACTTGCCCTCTCTAAAGAGCAAAGCTATTATAAGGTTAATGGGAGCTTGGATCTGGGCCCAATTTTGGCCAATAAAGCCGAGGAAAGCCTGCTGGATTTTAATGTGGAAATCTCGACGGCAGATTTATTAACCACTTCCAGGCTGTGCGAAGATATCTTTAATGAATTCGGCCGACAACCACAAACAAAAGCTGTTCACAACAAAGTAAAACTGGTGCTGCCGCTTGCCAATTCTCCCCCGACTCTACCGTTTACAAAAAACAACTTGTTTTCTCTCTACAGTCTTAGCGGCAAAGGCGAGTACTTTCTTAAAGATTGGAGCAAAACAACTGCCCTAACTAAAACAGAGCAGCAGTTTATCCCCCTGGATTTGAGGTTTGGCGGAGAATTATCCGGCAGCCTTAGTCTCAAGGGGAAAATTAAAGATTTAGCGGGCACCTTTTCCGGACAAGTTAAAGAGGGTTTTTTTCAGAACTTTGCTTTTGACTCCATTAAAACTCGGGCCACACTAGCCAATCAAATCATCAATCTCAAAGAATTTGAATTACAAAAAGAGGGAGGCAAATTTCTAGCCCAGGGAACAGTCGGGCTTAATGGAGAAAACCTAGCCCTAAAACTTAGCGCTAAAAACATGTCCTTGCGGATTTTGCGGATGGCCTTTAACGAAAACTTCGACGGGAAGTTTAACATGGAGGCAGAGTTGTCCGGCAGCACTAAAAACCCGGCTCTGGCCGTCGAGCTAGAGGGCAACAAGGTTAGCTTGGCCAATATTGCCTTTGATCAAGTTCTAATTTCACTCAACAAAAAAGACGACAATTTTTATTTAAACAAGTTACAGCTCACAACAGGTAAAAATGTTTCTAAGGTTTATGGCTCAGCCTCTCTTGATCCGAAGGGAAAAATAAAACTAAGGGCTAGTCTTAAGGATAATGCCCTAGGCCTGCTTAATCTCTTCACTGACGAAATTGAATGGCTGAACGGCCAAGCGCTAGCTTCAATCCTTATATCGGGAGAATCCAGCCAACCGATAATTAGTGGTTCTGTTGAGGTAGAAAATTCTCGCCTTTACGTTAAAGCCCTTGACTCTGACATTAGAAAAATCACCGGTTCAGCAGTTATTAGCAACAATAAAATCCAAATCAATCACTTAACCGGTATCTGGCAGGGCAAAAGTAGTAAGGACGCCCAAAATCTGCTCGGTTTTTCCGGCACAATTGATCTGGCTCCGCTTTTTAACGATCAAAGAAGTCTAAAATTAGACTTGGTCCTTACCCCTACCACCTTGCAAGCTGATCTGCCAAAACTCTTCAACGGAACTGTAACTGTAAAAAAAGCTGTTCTTTCCGGATATCTTCCTCTTCAGCTCGATCGGGCCAGGAAAGATCCTGGTTTAAGACCAACATTAACTGGCCAGGCAGAGATCAATAATGCCGTTGTCACCTTGTCACAACAAGGCTCAACTACGGACAAAGTTTTTCCCATCAATTACAGCTTAATTCTCAATCTCAACAAAAACGTCTATGCAGTCATGGGTGACGTTTTTACTACCGACCTAAGCACTATTTTTATGAACTTGGAAATCAGGAGTCCCGAGCTAATTGTTTCTGGCAGCAGCCTCTCCCCTGTCTTGCTGGGAGATATTGCCCTGAGACGCGGCACTCTGACAATTTTTAATCGTGATTTTTACTTACTAAACACCGACGAACAAGAAAAATTTTATCCTTATAGTCCGGAAAATGTCAAACAAAACTCAGCCAGCTTCAGTGGAAAAAGCGGCTCTGCCACAATAATGCCCAAGGTTGTTATTACCGCTAAGACCGAAGTAGAGAACATAACAAAAAATACCTTGGGGGAAAAAGAAAAAACCAAAGTGATAATTATTTCCAACCTTCAAGGGGTGATTGGCGCAAAAAATATCGAAGATCAGTTAAAAATAGGCTTCTCCGCCTTTACTGAAGATAGAACCAAATCGCCCAGCGAGTTCGTGGCTTCCAGCTACAGCGAAGATCAAATAAAGGTTATGCTTTTGCCAGATTTTATCAAGTCTTTAGCTGCTTCGGACAGCGATTCGCAGGTTGACAGCAAGGTCATTCTGGCCGACTACCTTAGCAGTCGAGTGCAAACTTATGTTTTTCGTAATATCGAAAGGAATTTGGAGCAGGGCTTGGGACTGGAAAGTTTAACCCTGGAATACAATTTTGGTAAAAAACTGCGCCAGGACATGGGCATTACAGATGTCAGCTATGAAGATGAACCTAACTGGCGGGTCGGTTTTGTGAAAGGACTTTTTGATAAGCTGTACATAGATGTCCGCTATCAATCTTTTGACGAAGGAGCCAGCAACGACAATGCTTCCTTTATCTATCAGTTAACCTATAAATTAACCCCTATTTGGTCTATAATATATTACCGTGAACCGCCAACCCTAGCAGAGTTAACCACTGGTTACCAAAAGGTAACGCTAAAGGCTGGGCTGTCGTTCTGGTAGGATTGAAAGGGAATGGATATGTTAAAAATTGCAAATACTTTCCTTAATGTGAATAAAGTAATGCGTAAGGCGAATACATTGTTTTCTATTCGCATTACACTTTACACATTACTCATTACTCTTGTTTGCTATGCCTCATTTATTTCGCCCGCTCAAGCACAGACTATTTCAGTTGCTCCAACCATAACCGCCATTGAGGTTAAGGGCAACCAGCTTGTTTCAACACAAGACATCACCGATGTGGTTTTCAGCCGGATCGGGGAAACAATTGTTGAAGAAAAAATCAAGGCCGACACCAAGGCCATCTACTCTTTAGGTTTTTTCTCCGATGCTGCTGTCTCTTTTGAAGCAACCAGTAATGGGACCAAAATAATTTTCGTGGTAGTTGAAAATCCCATCATTAAAAACATTAAAATTGAAGGCAACGCGGTTTATCCTACCGCAGAAATATTGGCCTTAATGAAAACAAAAAAAGATACTGCTTTAAACTTTAAATTTTTACAACAAGATATCACGACCATTAATGACCACTACAAAAAAGCCGGCTACATTCTTGCTCGCGTTGTTGATGTTGAAACTGACGATAAAAACAACATTCTTACGGTCAAGATTACCGAAGGGATTGTTGAATCGATCGCCTTAGAAGGCAATAAAAACACTAAGGATTATGTAATTTTAAGGGAACTTGATACAGAACCAGGGAAGGTGCTTAATGAAAACACCCTTAAAAAGGACCTGCGCAGGATTTTTAATTTGGGATTCTTCTCAACAGTCACTCCAAAATTTGAGCCGGGTAGTGGCCCCAACAAAGTTGCCCTGGTTTTAGAAATCAAAGAAGGCCGCACCAGCACAATTAACTTTGGCGGCGGCTATGGAGAAAGGGAAGGCTGGTTTGGCTTTGCCGACTTATCGGTTAAAAACCTGATGGGAACAGCCCAAGACGTTTTGATCCGCGGTCAATTTGGTCAATCACTTTCCACCTATCAGTTTAAATATTCCAACCCCTGGTTTTTTCCGGAGAAATTTGGCAAAAGAACTTCCTTTACTTTTAGAAGATGGTACACGGTTGGTCGAGACATTTATTTAACTGCTCAAGACGCCAGATACAACGGCTTAGACATCTCGATTGGTAAGCCTTGGTTGGAAGACTTTAGAGTGGCCTGGACCCTGGGAAGCGAAGTAGTTAGCCCTCATGGAACCTCGAGCTTTGAAACCTACCAATCCGACACAATCGGCATGACCCTTTCCTACGATACCCGCGACGTCTGGCTTAATCCAACCATGGGTCGGTACTATTCATTTTCTGTCAAACAAGGCTGGAAACACGCTTCTGGCACCACCAGTTTCTTTAAGCTTGGTTGGGATGTGAACGAATACATCACTGTTGTTGAAAACCAGGTTTTTGCTTTTCATCTAGGCACTGGCATCGGCTTTGGCGATGTCCCTTTTGGTGAAGAGTACTGGGCCGGGGGAGCAAACACGGTTAGAGGTTATCAGCCTTCCGAAGTTAAACGGGGAACCAGAAAGTTAATTACTAATTTTGAATATCGTTTAATGTTTGGCGAAATGTTTCAGGGCGTATTTTTCTTTGATTGGGGCAATGCCTGGACAGCTGGCGCACCAGTTCCCGCTGACTTCATCGCTGGCTGGGGCCCCGGAGTCCGCATTAACACACCGCTTGGTCCAATCCGTTTGGATTATGGCATACCTGGAGCTAGGTCGTTTAGCAATGGGGTCATGCACTTCTCGATTGGGCAAGCATTTTGAGAACATCAGTGAACCAGACTATCAGAACAAGAATATCAGATTATTAGGCAACCAGAATATTAGATAGTAGTTTCTATTCTGGTCTTCTAATATTCTGGTTATCTGAGACTCTCGCTCTGATACGCTGATAACCTGATAATCTTACACTATGCAAAAAGAATTTGAAGTATACACCCAAGAACTCATTGAGTGGAACAAGAAGTTTAATCTCACCAGAATAACCGACCCCAAAGAAATCCACCTAAAACACTTTGAAGACTCATTAACTGTTCTTCAAGCTGTTAAGTTAATTAATCAATCTGTTGCAGATGTAGGCACAGGCGCCGGGTTTCCAGGAATTCCTCTAAAGATTGTTTGTCCTGACATAAAACTAACACTCATTGAAGCCACGAAAAAGAAGACCACTTTTCTCGAACATGTTGTAAAAATACTAGGCCTCAAAGATGTGGAAATCATTTGGGGTCGGGCCGAAGATCTGAAAGATAGAAAATTTGATCTGGTCGTAGCTAGAGCCGTTGCAAAACTGCCCAAGCTGGCTCAATATTGTCTGCCTATTGTTAAATCTGGCGGGATTTTTGTGGCTATGAAAGGGCAGGATATTGCCAAAGAGCTAAAAGAAGCTGAAGGGACCATCAAGCTTTTAGGTGGCAAATCAATAGAAGCCAAAAATATTCAACTGCCCAATTCGGACATAATTAGAACTCTAATAGTTGTCAATAAAGTCTGAATTGTTGACCACAAACATTTTTCTTCTATAATAGTTTTTCCCTGCACTACTGTGCTACTGAACTACTCGCACTGAACATCGTCGAGGCACTGCGCTACCGTCCCGCTGTACTACAACACTACATCAATGTTATAATCTTTTTATGGCTATTACCTTCGCAGTTGTCAACCAAAAGGGCGGGGTTGGAAAGACCACCACAACCGTTAATCTGGCAGCATATCTGGCTACTTTTGGTAAGAAAATCTTATTGATTGACATTGATTCCCAAGGCAACGCCACTGTGGGATCAGGGATTGACCGTTCCGGCCTTAACAAATGTATCTACGATGTTTTAGTTGAAGGCACCCAGATAGAAGAAATAATTATTAACAGTCCTATTGCCAATTTAGATATTATTCCGGCCACCCCCCAGCTTTCCGGGGCAGAAGTTGAGCTGGTCAACATCGACGCAAGAGAATTCAAACTAAAACAAGCCCTGGCAACAATTAAGGATAAATATGACCTGATTTTAATTGATTGCCCCCCTTCCCTGTCGCTCCTAACAGTCAATGCCTTGACCGCGGCAAATGAAGTTATCATTCCGATCCAATGTGAATATTACGCTCTCGAAGGGATCAGCCAGTTAACCCAAACCATTGAGCTGGTCAAACAAAACCTCAATCCCGATCTAAAAATCCGCGGAATTATTTTAACTATGTTTGATCCGAGAACACTACTTTCCTCTCAGGTTTCAGATGAAACCAGAAAATTCTTTGGCAGCAAGGTTTTTAAAACAGTTATTCCTAGAAATATCAGACTGGCTGAAGCGCCCAGCTTTGGACAGCCGATTATATTTTATGACCCTAGCTCAAAAGGAGCCGAAGCTTACGAAAAACTATGTAGGGAGGTATTAGAAGATGAGCTTGTATAAAAGAAAGGGTTTGGGCAAAGGCTTAGGCGCATTAATTCCCCAAGGCCCGGTTTTTGCCGGCGGCAGAACTATTGTTAACATTGCTGTTACTAAAGTAGTCCCCAACCCCAGACAGCCAAGAAAAAGCTTTGATAAGGCCGCTCTCCAAGATTTATCTAATTCCATTAAAGAGCAGGGAGTTATTGAGCCAATTCTGGTACGGATGAGAAACGACAAGTATGAGCTGATCGCCGGAGAAAGACGCTTGCGTGCGGCTAAACTTGCCAAGCTCCCCCTGATTCCCTCTATTATAAAAGATTTTACCGATGAACAAGCCCTAGAGATCGCCCTAATCGAAAACTTACAGCGCGAAGATTTAAACCCCATGGATGAAGCCGAAGGTTATGAACGCTTGATGAAAGAATTTAAATTTACCCAAGAAACTGTCGCCCAGAAGGTTGGCAAGAGCCGTTCTAATGTTGCCAACATGCTGCGCGTTTTAACCCTGCCAGATAAAATCAAACAAAGCCTACGTGATAAAGAAATTACTTCTGGCCACGCTCGCGCCCTACTTGCCCTTGATGATGCCGAAAAACAGCTGGAAACCTGGCAAACAATTATTGCTAGTAAATTAAACGTTAGGGATGTTGAAGTTTTAACTGGTTTTAAAGAGGGGAAGAAAGCAAAAAAAGGGGGCCGCAAACGAGCTTTCACTCAAAATGCGGAATTAAATGCTTTGATAGAGAAACTAACCACACACTTTGGCACTAAGGTTAAAATTCTTGGCACCCAAGACAAAGGCCGTATTGAAGTCAATTATTTTAGCAAAGAAGACCTGGAAAGAATCCTGGAGATGCTTTTCAATCAACCGCAGCAAATTAAGTCCGAAGAATTTATTGAGCCAACTGTGGCCAAAACAACCGGAGAAGGTTTACCGCCAAACAATCCAGAGGAATACATAGCTAACTAAAACAGAGGCAATGGTAAATGGTAGGCCAATTTTGACAAAGTCCCAGAAGCCGACGTGATAACCTCTCTTTTTTAGCATCCCGCAGGCAACAATGTTTGCTGAAGCACCAATTGGCGTAATATTGCCCCCCAAACAAGCCCCTATTAGTAAGCCAAAGTTTAAAAGGGAGGGGGAAATCCCCAAAGAAGCCGCCAAGATTGATGTCACCGGCAGCATAGCTAAAACATAGGGAACATTATCAATAAAAGCCGAAAAGAAGACCGACAACCAAACAATTAGGGTATAAGCAATAAAGGGATTACCAAAAGAGAGGCTCTGAAGATATCCGGCTAAATCATTAAGCAAACCAACCTTAGTCAGAGAAGAAACCAGGATAAATATGGCCATCAAAAAAAGGAGTGTCTCATAATCAAAGTTTTTAACAACGGCTACGCTTGGCTCAAACTGTTTATGATGAAAAGCAAACCAGAGCAAGCCAATCAAACCATAAAGCAGGGCAACAATTGCTGCGGCATTAGGAATAACGATCGGCCAAAAGGCTATGCTGGCCAAGCCTACAATCATTAAAATCAGCAAAAGCGTCGGCACCCAGCTAATAACCGCTGTTTTTGGTTCCTCGACAACTTTTTCTTTGAATTTTTTGAAGATCAAATACAAAACCACAAAAGAGGGAATTGCCCCCAACTCAACAGCAAAAAAAATGCTCGGTTTCCCTAAATAAACAAAGAAATCCATAAAGTTTAGATTGGCAAAGCCAGCCAAAATCATACTAGGAGGATCGCCTATCAAAGTCGCGGTCCCCTGTAAGTTTGAAGAGATGGCAATACCTATCAAGGCTGGAATAGGGGATATTTTTAGCCGCTCAGCCAAAGCTAAAGCAATCGGCGCCACAATTAAAACCGTAGCCACATTCTCCACAAAAATAGAGATCAGGCTAGCCAAAACACAGATAGCAAGAATCGCCAAGCCAGCATTTTTTGATTTAGCAACCAGCAGGTTGGCCAGATAAGCTGGGACTTGCGAATAAATAAAGAGTTCGGCAACCAGAAGGGTGCCAACAAAAAGACCAATTACATTCCAATTGACTGCCCAAAAAGCTTCTCCCGGGCTTAGAATCTGCAACACTAACAGAAAGACAACTGCTAACCAGGCAACAAAGGCTTTGCTTTGCTTAGAAAAGATCAAGAACAAGTAACTGAGTAGAAAAATAAAGCTGGTTATTAGCTTCATAAAATTATTGTTCGGCGTCTTGCAAATTGGTCAGCGCCTTAATTTGCACCTGATATAAGTCGGCCTCTTTTTTCATCTTAGCAATAGCTTCCTCGACGGTGTCCCCCGCTTGGGCTGATTGCAGCAAGGCAAAATAAAGCAGCTTGGTTTTTTCATCCAGGGAAATAACCGTCGATTTTAGCTGAGACTCAAACTGAGCCCTGGCCTCTGGAGAAATAACCTTATAAACCTCCAAAAACCTCTTGACATCAATTTGTAGTCTTTCGTTAGGATTTTGTCCCATAATGATCTTATTCTAGCATACGTGTCAAATCATATAAGAACCTAACCCAAATGGATATCGTTAAATCAATTAAGACCTAACCGAAATCACCTCCCTCCTTGGCAG
>MEUC01000028.1 GCA_001771545.1 candidate division WOR-1 bacterium RIFOXYB2_FULL_42_35
GATGTCCTCGAAGTTAAGATTGTCGGCCAAGATAAGCTCGATACCAAGCAAACCATCACGCCTGACGGCACAATTTCTCTCCCCATGCTTGGCCGTCTTACAGTTTCTGGTCAAACTTTAAAACAGCTAGACAACACTTTAGCTTCCGGCTTTAGCCAATATATCAACAAGCCGCAAGTGGTAGTCTACCTAACCCCCAGGCCTATTTATGTTGTCCAGCATGACCAAGGCAAAAATACTTGGGATGTTAAGGAAGCAAAGTCAGTTGCTGAAGCCCAGGCTTATATGGGTTCCTCGACTTCCGACATCGGACATCGGACCTCGGACATCGGACATGGTCAAGTCATTTCCGTGGAGGCTGGCAATAAACCCGACTGGTGGGAGCAGAATTGGTATAAGATTATTACGGCTACAGCTGTTATTGCTGGGGTGTATGCGACGGTGCATAGGTGAAATGGGCGCAAGATTATAGTTCGGTGTTTCGATAATATGTATAGAAGCAGATTTTACCTTGACTGGGCACCTGAAATTTCATATAATAGTATCAGAGGCAGGCGTCGACTTTAGGTCCATGGCTTGTCTCTGTTTTTTTATGTGAACACCTTAATGTTATAAGCCAAATTCCTGGCATCTTTAACGAATGTTTTTACGCCCAGTTTATTCTTAATAAAGTCCAATAATTCATATTTGCACTTTATCCTGATACTTTTACCCTGCCCGGCTAATTTATGATGTGCTTTTAAATCGTAAGTTATTGCCCCAACCAACAAATCAACTACTTGCAACAGGTCATTTCCCTTTGAATCAACTTTGCATATGCCGTGTAGTGCCAGGCGCTGGAAATTGTTGTTAATGGCGTTTTTGACATTTGTTTCATAAGTAGAACCGCTGGGAACAGGTGATTCATCTGCAATGACGGCTATAAGTTCATTAGGGGCAATATTTCCTTTTAATAATTGTATGCTGAAATCTTCGTAGGCCTTAAATGGGTCGGCATTATAATGACTTTTAAAATACTTGCCCTTTTTATCAACAATCATCATGCAATATTTTGTGCCGTTATTTGATTCTAAGGCATTAAATAATACCGTTAACATTTCTTTATAGATTGGCAGGTTTTTAGGAAAAACACTGGTCCACTTCGCCTCTTCATTATAGTTATTCCTGTGGCGTATTTTTTCGATCTCGTTTAAGATTTCATACGGGTTTGGGGACTTAACCATTCCCAGGGAAAAAAAGCGGTCGCGATCAGAGTTTAATAATCCTGTTTCATCTAAAAAAGCAAAAGGAGTTTGTATTAATTTGTAGTCACTAAGTTTAAGGTCTTGCGGTTCCATTGCCAAATTATATCATATAACCTGCTGTCGCAGTCCCCTTAACTTTAATGCTATAATTAGTATGAATTTAGCATAAATAAGTTAAGAAAGGGGCATATTTTGAGGCTGTTGAGCATGTCCCTAAAAAGTGAAAAATGTCCCTAAAGGTCAAGGTGTTTGGGTGAATGGGCAGATGGTTCTATAACCGGTTGAAGCGTTAATGAAGCGTTGAATTAATTTGGACATGGCACTGTCCTTACCGTAGAAGCTGGCACTAAGCCCGACTGGTGGGAGCAGAATTGGTACAAGGTGCTGACTGGGGTTGCTGTTGTTGCAGGAGTTTATGCGACGGTGCATAAGTAGTATAATTAGTGAGTGAATATTACCGATTATCATGCAAAATATTTCGCTTATGAATTAACCAAACGCTGTGCTTCAGATAGCTTGGAGAAGCTGTCTTCAACTCTCTCTAACGCGCAAGTTGATCTTAATCCTCACCAAATTGAAGCAGCTCTTTTTGCTTTCCGTTCCCCGCTTTCAAAAGGTGCGATACTTGCCGACGAAGTTGGTCTAGGAAAAACCATTGAAGCAGGACTTGTCTTATCCTAAAAATGGGCTGAAAGAAAACGCAAGATTTTGATTATTGTCCCCTCGAGCTTGCATAAATTAGCTAAGTATAGTATAATATACATGGCTTAAGGAGCGATAAAAATGGTTAGAAATAAAGCAAAAACAGAAGGGTTGTTTGATGTTGCCCAGCTAAATAATACCTTAAGGGTCTATAATCCGTGGTGGGATCAGATAAATTATTCATGGGATAACCCGGAGTTTAAGCGAGACTATTTCCCTGTTGGTGTCAGGCATCTGGAGGAAAAACATAACTTGGCCTTGCTTATTAACGGGCCGCGTCGAGTTGGAAAAACTACTCTCATGCGCCAATTGATGGAATACCTAGCGACGCATAACAAAGTCGTGCCGCAAAGGATCTTTTTCTTTTCACTGGATGATCCTTTTATTCAGCAGTTGCCGGCGGATGAACAGGGAGCCGGGTTTGAAAAGTTAATCTTTGGCTGGGAAGAGGTCTTGGGACAACGCTTGGCTGACGCGAAGGAGCCTTTATTCTGTTTTCTTGACGAAGTCCAGCGTTTGCCGAATTGGGAATTGTACATAAAACGCTATGTTGACCTGCATTATCCGATCCGGTTTATTATTTCCGGATCAGCCTCGCATACCATCTTCAGAAAATCCCTGGAGAGTTTGTTGGGGCGGCTGGTAGATGTTTCTCTGCCGCCATTTTCCTTTAGGGAATGGGTTCGTTTTCACTATCCCGAAACCGGAGAATGGTTAACTGCCTTATCGCAGGATCGGATCGATATCAAAGACCGCTCAACGATCGAAAAGGCAGTCAATAAAATAATTGAAAAGGTTAATCGTGAGGGGATAGCACTGTTAAATCAATATGCCAATGAATATGCCCAGGCGGGCGGTTTTCCGCAGCTGTGGGAACAGAATCCGGTTGAACGAGCTCAGTTTGTTGACCTGCAATATGTACAGCGGGTAACGCTTGAAGATTTACGGCTGATCAAAGAGATCCGCCGGCCGGAAATCTTTCATCAGTTTTTAAGGTATGCGTTTGCGCGAACCGGAGAAGAATACAATTTAGAGCAATTGGCCGGAAAAATTAAAACCACCAGGGTTACTCTGTCCGGCGCGCTGCCTTTATTATTTCAAACCGAGCTTATCCGCAAGGTGGAAAGATTTACCAACAAGCCGGTTCGTCTGCGTTCCACCCATGCCAAGCTTTACGCCGCCGATACGATGCTCTACGAAGCAATTACCAAAGTTTCGGCTGATTTACATGGGTCGGATAAGGGGCGGATAGCCGAGACGCTGATCTTTAATGTGCTGCGCCGCTGCGCGGGAATAACGGACATTTCATACTTTAGGATCCCGGATGGCGCTAGGGAAATTGATTTTATTGTAAGGGTGGGGCGCTCTTTGGTGCCGGTGGAAGTCAAACAAAGAACGGGGTTAGAGGAAAAATATCTTGAGCCGGTGAATTATTTTATAAATGAACACCCATCCGAAAGCAGTTTTGGAATATTGATTACAGAAAATAATCTGGATCTTTTAGGGAGAGTGCTGCAAATTCCCTTGGGATTGTTTTTGTTGTTGGCGTAATTTGATTGCGGGTGGCGCGATTGGATTTGCCTTGGCATGGTTTGTGTTTGGGCGTTCAAAAGGTGTTCCCAGCGACCAATACGATGGTATTCTGAAAGAAAAGATAGAACTGTCTGATAAGGTTCTTGGATTAGCAAAAGATGTCAGTCGTTTAGAAGCAGAAAAATCTGGTCTTCAAGAAAAACTTGATGTTGGCAAGGCAGACTTCGACAATCTTCAACAAAAATTTGAGGATCGTTTCAAAATCTTAGCCCATGATATTTTGGAAGATCAGAGCAAGAATACCTGGGATGTGAAAGAAGCAAAGTCTGTGGCTGAAGCGCAGGCTTATATGGGTTCCTCGACTTCCGACATCGGACATCGGATCTCGGACATCGGACATGGTCAAGTCATTTCCGTGGAGGCCGGCACTAAGCCCGACTGGTGGCAGCAGAATTGGTATAAAATCATCACGGCGACTGCTGTTATTGCTGGGGTATATGTGACGGTGCGTAGGTAAGTTTATTAGAATGTAGGGCAAGGGTTTATCCCTTGCCGACAAAATAGGTTGTAGTTGCAAAGTTTACTTTGCCCCTGATGGACTCTAGTAGACAAATTAAAAATTAAGGCCTGAACTTTGAATATGGTTTTTTATATTCAAAGAAGGGTTCGTGTAATTTATTATTTAACCAGCCTCTTAAGCGTACTTTTTAGCTCGCAGACCCTCTAAACTTAGTGATATAATAGCATTGCTTATGATGACAAACCGAAAACAACTTCACGAAAGATTATGGGCTGCAGCAGAGCAGCTTAGGGCAAATTCCAGCCTTAAGCTCAATGAAATATCCGAGCCAATACTTGGTTTAATTTTTCTTAAATTTGCGGATGTCCGCTTCAAAAGAGCCCAAGAAAAAATAGCAGAGGAACGAAAAAACAATAAGGGTACGCGACGGCAAGCCCCGTTGACGCCCGACCATTATAAATCAAAAGGAGTCTTGTATCTTCCTGAAATTGCCACCTATTCATACTTAATGAGCCTGCCCGAGAACAAAGATATTGGAAAAACAATTAATGAGGCGATGAAGGCAATCGAGGCGGAAAATACCGATCTGGCCGGAGTTTTGCCGCAAGATTACACTTCGCTCTCAAAAAAAGCCGATGAAAACAATCGGATACTGGTAACTCTGCTTAAGAATTTTAACCAAATTCCCGACGACATTGAGGGTGACGCTTTTGGTGGAATATACGAATATTTTCTGGGCGAATTTGCCCGTGCCGAGGGGGCTAAGGGCGGCGAATTTTTTACCGCACAGCCGATTGTAAAATTAATTGTTGAGATCCTTGAGCCGTATCATGGTAAAATCTTTGATCCGGCTTGCGGCAGCGGCGGCATGTTTGTCCAATCCGCTCATTTTGTTGAGGCCCATGCTAAAAATAAAACGCGGGTTATGAACGAGGTCGCGCTCTACGGCCAGGAAAAGACAACCGCTAATGTGCATATCGCTAAAATGAATCTGGCTATCCACGGGCTGTCCGGTAAAATTGCTGAAACAAATTCATATTACGAAGATCCCTTTCAGAGTGTAGGTAAATTTGATTTTGTTTTGGCCAATCCACCTTTTAATGTTAAGGGTAAAGATAAAAACAAGCAGATTGTAATTGACCAAGCGCGTCTCCAAGGTGATCCCCGCTACTATCTTGGTTTGCCGCTGACTGGGAAAAAAGAGATCAGTAATGCCAATTATCTTTGGATGCAGATCTTTGCCAGCGCGCTCAATGCTCAAGGCCGGGCAGGCTTTGTTATGGCCAATTCAGCGACCGATGCCGGCAATGCCGAAAAAGTTATTCGGCAAAAAATGGTTGAGGCCGGGATAGTGGATGTGATCTTATCCGTTGGGACTAATATGTTTTTAAACGCCACACTTTCCTGTACCCTTTGGTTTTTTGATAAGCGCAAGGCCGGGACAAAAAGACAAAACAAAATCCTCTTTATCAATGCCCAGGATATTTATACTGAAATCGACCGTGCCCACAGCACCTGGACCGATGAGCAGATACAGGAGATTGCCGGTATTGTGCGGCGCTATCGTGAGGAAGAGGGCGCGGGAAAATATGCTGATATCAAAGGCCGCTCAAAAGTTGCAACTTTAGATGAAGTGCGTGCCAACGACTATTCGCTTAATCCTGGGCGCTACGTGGAAATTGTGGACAAAGAAGTCAGCGCTGTTGATTTTGACGCCAAGATGAAAGAGTTAATGACGGAATTTACTTCTTTAACCGAGGAATCACACAAGCTGGAAAAGAAGATAATTAAAGATTGGAAGGAGGTTGTTTAAAAATGGCTACAACAGATAATGTTTTTGAACAAATCAAAAAGATCAACGAGCATGGCAAGGAGTTTTGGAGTGCGCGTGATTTATATAAACTGCTTGGCTATACGGAATACGGAAAATTTTTGCCAGCCATAGAAAGGGCCAAAGAATCCTGTAAAAATAGCGGACAAAATATTGAGGACCATTTCGCCGGCGTGAGCGATATGGTTAAAATAGGTTCTGGGGCAGAAAGAGCCGTAGCCGACTATTCTCTTTCCCGCTACGCCTGTTATCTTATAGCCCAAAACGGTGATCCACGTAAAGAGGAAATAGCCCTGGCCCAGACTTATTTTGCCATCCAGACCAGAAAGCAGGAAGTGCATGAATTGCAAATTGAGGATGGCAAGCGCGTGTATTTGCGTGACGAGATGAAAGAGCATAATAAGAACCTTGCCAAAGCAGCCAAAGAAGCTGGGGTAATTAATTACGCTAATTTTCAGGATTATGGCTACATGGGGCTTTATGGCGGGATGAGACAAAGAGATATTCATGCTAAGAAGAAGCTCAAAAAGACCGCGGCGATTTTGGATCATATGGGCAGTGAGGAGCTGGCAGCAAACCTTTTCCGTGCCACGCAAGCGGAAGCAAAGTTAAAACGCGAAAATATTCTTGGCCAAGATAAGGCGAACATGGCGCATCACGAAGTCGGTAAAAAAGTGCGAAAAACCATCAAAGAGCTGGGCGGGACAATGCCCGAACATTTGCCGACCACCGACCATGTCAAAGAATCAAAAAAAAGGTTGAAGAAGGGGCAGAAAGATTTAATAGGTAGAGGTTGAGAATTGAAAAGAAATAAGGCAAATTTTAAGAAAGTGAAAATTAAAGATATTGCAAAGATAAACCCCGATTCAATAGGGCGTAATTATGAACAGGAAAAGATTGAATATGTTGATATATCAAATGTAGGTTCTGGCAATATGATTCAAACTCAAGAGATGAATATTCAAGATGCACCTAGCCGAGCAAAACGGTTAGTGAAATCCGGTGATATAATCCTTTCAACCGTGAGACCAAACAGACGATCATTTTTTTATTTCAGAAGTCCAAAAGAAAATACGGTTATTTCAACAGGCTTTGCCGTTTTAAGAGCATTAGAGAATAGCGACCCTAAATATTTATATTACTCAGTTACCAATCAAACGTTTACAGACTATTTAACAAGTAATGCCAAGGGTGCAGCTTATCCTGCAGTAGATGCAGATATAATTTATGATGGTGAAGTCTTTGTTCCTAAAAAGAAGGAAGATCAATCCCGCATCGCCTCCGTTCTCTCTACTTACGACGACTTGATTGAAAACAACGAAAAGCGGATCAAAATCTTGGAAGAAATGGCCCAAAGGCTTTATACCGAGTGGTTTGTGAAGTTTAAGTTTCCCCCTCGACTTCGTGCCTCGACAAGCTCGGCACTTCGCTCGGGGCAGGCAGGCCATGAAAAAGTTAAAATGGTTGATAGTGGGACAGAGTATGGCAAGATACCGGAGGGGTGGGGGGTAAAGACACTCAAGAACATTGTTAATGTAATTAGCGGCTATGCATTTAAAAGTTCTGATTTTCAGGAGACTGGAATACCAGTAATTAAAATTAAAAACATTACCTCGAGTAATGCGGTTGACACTCAAAATGTTGATTTTGTTTCTCCTGTGCTTGCAACAGACAAATTAGCAAAATACTTTTTAAAAGATGGCGACATGATTGTTGCTATGACTGGCGCAACTGCAGGTAAAGTTGGAAGGATGTCTGCACATCAAACAATGTTGCTTAATCAGCGGGTTGCGAAAATTGATCCAAACAGTGGATATTATTCTTTTGTTTGGGGTCGTATTGGTACTGAAGAAGCGAAGAATGAATTGTATCGACTTGCTGGCGGTTCAGCTCAGCCCAATATGAGTGCTGGACAGATTGAAAATATAACTCTATTAGTTCCTGTAAGAAATATTGTTTTGGAATATGAGAGATTAGCTTTTCCTGTGTTACAGAAAATATTGCTGCTTCAAAAGAGAAATAAAAACTTATCCAAAATCCGTGACCTTCTAATCCCCCAATTGGTTACGGGGAAGAGGGGGCTGAAAGCGTGAATATAAAAGACTTCCTGGAATTAAGAAAGAGCAATTTGACAAGAGAAACACTAACGGTGCTGTTTTTTTCGTTCCTATTTTCATTGATAACGTTTTCTCTGTTAAAGTGGTTTTTTGCCTGGCTAGGAAGCGATTCTTGGATAAGCCATTTTATAACTATGACAATCACTGGATACAAAAATGTCTTTTTAATTGCATTAATTGCATGGTTGTTTTTAGTCGGATATTTTTTGGGCCTTCTTTTATATAAGAAGGAATTTTATTCGCCATTTGAAATTTTTAAAGAGGAAGAAATAAATTTTGTGAAATTAAAATACGATGAGATTTCAAAAATGTTTGATTGGCAAGGCTATATTGGCAATAAGTATCTCAATCAGGGTTGTCTTCTTTTAAGCAATTCGTCAGAAGGGTTGTTGACCAAAAAAGTCTATAAAAATTATGAGCTATCGTTTGAAGCAAAAATACTCCTACATGGATTTGGTTTAGTCTTATGCGCAAAGAATTTAGAAAATTATTTTATGCTTAGGATAGGGGCTGATGAAAAGGGATTATATGTTTCGCCCCATATAAGAAAGGACGGGATATGGGAGGTACAACAATTAGAGGACGAAACAAACAACAAAATAGTTATAGAATTGGGGAGTATTTTAAAGTTTAAGGCAATGGTCAAAGGGAGAGTAGTGGAGCTTACTATATCTGGCAAAAATGAACAAGCAATAAAATCCAATAAAATCCTTTGAATATGTGTTGCCAAATTATTTTCCATTGCTACCAATAAATGAGCCTGGCAATGAGACACCCAAAAATATAGTTTCCGAGTTGAGTTTCCCTTTTCGTGGGAAAATCGGATTTAGAGCCGCCCCACCAAGTGAAAAAGCTATTATTTATAATATGAGTGCGCCAAGAAAAGCTCGGCGTCTACAGTCGGTTAAAATCCGACCTATCCAAAGCCTAACCAGCAGGATAGAACAGAACTCCAAGT